>NZ_AOHM01000085.1:0-31282 GCF_000510895.2 Pseudomonas sp. FH1 | reverse complement strand
GCTTCATGGCGTACGTTTTGAGGGAACAAGTCCATGGTTACTTTTGGGGCTCTTTTCCAAAAGTGACCCGCTGTAAGAGCGGAACCCTAAGTAGCCGTTACCGAAGAAATGGATATGTACACAACCACAAATTGCCCCCCACCCAATCCAAAATGAAGCTTTCATGACAAAAGTTCGGTAGCCCCCGACCACTCCCGTCTCCTCTGTGTAACGCGCTTGAGCCCACCAGAACGTTGGGCTTTTCAGCCGCAAGCAGGATGCCAGGAGTGGGGCGATGGGAACTATGGAACGTTACTCGAAAGTCGGCATGCAGGAGCTCGACCAGCGCCTGTCAAAGATCGTCGAAGCCGCGCGCAAAAAGCCGGTGTCGGTCTATCGCTACGGCGCACCCTGGGTCTGGATCGTCTCCCAGGAAGACTGGCAAGGCGCTCGCAAGGAAGTCTCCAGCTACATCCCGGCGGGCCATTCCCTGGTGCTGCTGCGCCCACAGATCGACGAAGTGCTCGACCAGCACCGTGACTGGCTCACCGCCGAACCCGCGATGTCGATCGCCCCGCACACCGTGCTGCAGATCCTGCTGCTGCAACTGCTGTACTCGGTGCCCAGCGAACAACAGCTGCATGAACAGCTGAACTACAACCTGCTGTTCCGCTGGTTCGTCGGCCTGGACCTCAACCAAAAGGTCTGGAGCATTCACGTACTGACCCGCGACATTGCCACGCTGCTCAACAACCCGCGTGCGGTGCAACTCATCCAGAAAATCATCGGTGACGTGTTTTGTGGCGCCTTGCTGCACATGCCGGAGTTCTCGTTGAACTTCGCCCTGTTGCACACCTGGCTGGCACGCCACGGCAGCACTTCGATCACCAGCAATTGAGCAGGCCGCACGCCGGGCTTCCGGCGACGGCGCAAAAAATCAGACAGTCAGGGGGCGGTGTGGAGCATCTGTTCAAATTAACGTTGGCGCTGTGTTGCGTGACGCTGGGGAGCCTCGCGCAACCGGTGTTGGCCGAGGAGGAAGAGGGCGCGCGTAAGGTCGACGTCAACGAGTACTTCGTGCGCGGCAATACGGTGCTGGATGCGGCGACGATCGAGGAGGCGGTGTATCCGTTCCTGGGGCCGCAAAAGACCTTGGGCGATATCGAAGGCGCGCGCGATGCGTTGCAGAAGATCTACCAGTCGCGTGGCTATCAGTCGGTGTTTGTCGAGTTGCCGGAGCAGAAGGTCGATGACGGTATCGTCTACCTGCAGGTCAGCGAGACCAAGGTCGGGCGTGTGCGCGTGGTCGGTGCCAAGCACTATTCGCCGGTGGAAATCCGCGAGCAGGTGCCGGCCCTGGAGGAGGGCGCGGTGCCGGACTTTGCCACGGTGCAAATCCAGTTGGCGGGCCTCAATCGCGGCGCTGGGCGCCAGGTCACGCCGCTGGTACGCGAGGGCCAACGCCCCGGCACCATGGATGTGGATTTGCAGGTGGAAGACCAGAACCCCTGGCACGCCAGTATTGGCCTGAACAACGACTACAGCGCCGACACCGAAAAGCTGCGCTCGGTGGCGACCCTGGGGTACGACAACCTCTGGCAACTGGGTCATAGCATTTCCCTGACGTACTTCACCGCGCCCCAGGACACCGAGAATGCCAAGGTCTGGTCGGGCTCCTACAGCGCGCCACTGGATGAACGTTGGACCTTGCAGTTCTCCGGTTACCAGTCGGACAGCAACATCGCCACCATCGGCGGCAGCAACGTGTTGGGCAAGGGTCATTCCTACGGTGTATCGGCCATTTACAACCTGCCGGCGGCGGGCAACTGGGCCAACTCGTTCTCGTTTGGCGTGGACTTCAAGGACTTCGACGAACAGATGAAGTTCGGCTCCAGCAGCGATCAGGTGCCCCTCAAATACGCGCCATTCACATTCGGCTACAACGGTTTTCGCTACACCGAACAAGCGCAGTTGGGCCTGGGCTTGAACCTGGTGGTGGGTACTCGCGCGTTTTTCGGCTACGGCAGCGATGCCGAAGAGTTCGAGTACAAACGCTACAAGGCCAGCGCCAGTTTTGCCGTGCTCAAGGGCGACCTGAATTACACCTACACCTTCGCCAACGACTGGCAGTCGGCAACCAAGGGCGGCTTCCAGCTGGCGTCGGGGCCGCTGGTGTCCAACGAGCAGTATTCCGCCGGCGGCGCCACATCGGTGCGCGGTTACCTGGCGGCGGAGCGCACCGGGGATGAGGGGTACTTGCTCTCCCAGGAACTGCGCACGCCGTCCCTGGCCAAGTTCCTTGGCAGTTATGTGCAGGAGTGGCGCTTCTACGCGTTCGCCGAAGGCGCGCGCATGCGCCTGCACGACCCGCTGCCCGAGCAAGAAGACGAATACAGCCTGGCCAGTGTCGGCCTGGGCACCCGCGCCAGTTTGAGCAAATGGTTGTCCGGCAGCCTGGATTGGGGCTACCCGCTGCTCAATGGACCGAACACCCAGAAACAGGACTCGCGACTGCACTTCAGTGTGCAGGCGACTTTCTGACTTTTTCTTCCGGAGACTTCACCCATGCAACGCCTATTCCTGAGCCTGTTGATCTGCCTGGGCTTCACGCTCCCGGCCACCGCCCATGCCTGGTGGCAGGACGACTGGCACTACCGCAAACAGATTTCGGTGGACACCACCGCCCAAGGCGCCGCGATCAACCAGGCCCTGGGCCGTACCGCGCTGCTGGTGCGCCTGCACACCGGCAACTTCACCTTTGATGGGGTCAAGGATGACGGCGCCGACCTGCGTTTTGTGAGTGCCGATGACAAAACCGTGTTCAATCACCAGATCGAGAGCTTCGACCCGTTGATGGGCATGGCACTGATCTGGGTCGATGTGCCCAAGGTCGAAGGCGGTCAGCGCCAGGACCTGTGGATGTACTACGGCAACCAGAAGGCCCCGGCCACCGCCAACGGCCAACTGACCTTCGACCCGAACTACACCGCGCTTTACCATTTTGACGGCGCCAATGGCACACCAGCCCGCGACACCACGGCCTACGCCAACACCGCGTTGAACGCCACCGGTGCGAGCATCGACGGTGTGATCGGCCGGGCCTTGCAGCTCAGTGGTCAACCCCTGATGTTGCCGGCCAGCCCTTCGCTGCAACACGCTGCGGGTGGCGCCTTCACCTTCAGCGCCTGGTTGCGCCTGGACCAGGCCAGTGGCGAACAAGTCGTGCTTGCCCGCCGCGATGGCCCTCATAGCCTGTTGCTCGGTTTGAACCAAGGCATGCCGTTCGTGGAAATCGACGGCCAGCGCGCCGTGTCGAGCCAACCGCTGAACCCCGGCCAATGGCAGCACCTGGCGTTCACCGCCGAGGGTGACAAGGTCTCGCTGTATGTGAATGGCCGTGAAACCGCCATCCTGGCCGTTGCCTTGCCGGCGTTCAATTCTCAGTTGGCCATCGGTGCCGATCTGCCGGAAGCGGGCAGCACGCACTTGCCATTCGCCGGAGCCATCGATGAGCTGCGTCTGTCCAAGGTAGCGCGTCCGGCGGCATTGTTGCTGGCCGATGCCAGCGCCCAGGGCGCCGAGTCGAAACTGGTGGCCTATGGCGTCGATGAAGAACAGTCCGGCTTCGGTTTCGGCAGCCTGGGCTTCTTGCTCAACGCGGTGCCGGTGGATGCCTGGGTGATCATCCTGGTGCTGGTGGCGATGATGTTCCAATCGTGGGTCATCATGCTGCGCAAGAACCGCCAGGTCAGCCGCGTGAGCAGCGCCAACGAGGTGTTCCGCGAGCATTTTGCGCAGATCGGCACGCGCCTGGAGATGTACGCCGACGACGCCCAGTTGGGTGAACGCTTGGCTCATTCTTCGCTGTGGCGCCTGTACCTGGTGGCGGTCAAGGAGATCCGCACCCGCCGTGCCCAGGGCGCGGACACCTCATCGGTCTCGGCCGCGACCATCGAAGCCATCCGCTGCTCCATGGACGGCGTGCGCACCCGCGAAAACCAGGCGCTCAGCTCCAAACTCTCGACCCTGTCCAACGCTATTGCCGGCGGCCCGTACATCGGCCTGCTCGGCACCGTGCTGGGGATCATGGTGGTGTTCCTCGGCACGGCCATGGCCGGTGATGTGAACATCAACGCGATTGCCCCCGGTATGGCGGCGGCGTTGCTGGCCACGGCCATGGGCCTGTTTGTCGCGATCCCGGCGCTGTTTGGTTACAACCGCCTGATCACGCGCAACAAGGAAGTCAGCGCGGACATGCGTGTGTTTGTCGACGAGTTCATCACCCGCCTGGCGGAGATGCACGGCGAGAGCCAGCACAGTGAAGCGGCGCACCGTCGTGACCATCACGCGCCGGTTCCGGCCTGAGGAGAACCGCCATGGCTTCCGTAAATACCTCCCACGACGATGACGATGATGCCGCCGTCGACAGCATCAACATCACGCCTCTGGTGGACGTGCTGATGGTGGTGCTGGTGATGTTTATTCTCACCGCCACCGCCCAGGTCTCGGGTATCCAGATTCACCTGCCCAAGGCCAGCGCCTCGGTGTCGTTGTCGGAGGCCAAGACCAAGGCCATCTCCGTGAATGACGGCGGCCAGGTATTCCTCGACGCCTACCCGGTGACCCTCGGTGAGCTGGAAGAACGCCTGCGCATCGAGAAAGCGCTGAACCCGGACTTCCCGGTGATCGTGCGTGGCGATGCGATGGTGCAGTACCAGAAGGTGATCGAAGTGCTCGACCTGCTGCGTCGACTGGAACTGTCCCAGGTCGGGTTGGTTACCGGCAAACCGAGCCAGGGCTGAGTCATGACTGCACAGATCCCGATTGCGCCCTTGCCCGTGAAAAAGAAGCCGCCGTTGCGCCCATTGAAGTGGGGCGCCGGCCTGTTGCTGGGCGCCGTGGCGGCCTGGTGCTTGTGGCAATGGGCCAATGACATGAGCGGCGTGCGCCGCGAAGCGCCGAAGGTGCCGACGATCATCCCGTTGCCGCCACCACCGCCACCGCCGCCGGAAAAGCCCAAGGAACCTGAGCCCCAGGTCGAAGAAAAAATCCCGGAACCGGTGCCAAGCCCCGAACCCGAGGAGGTCAAGCCGGCCGAGGAAGCGCCGCCTTCGCCTAACGAAGACTTGGCCAACCCGATGCAGATCGACGGCGACGCCCAGTCCGGCAACGACGGTTTCAACATCGGCGCCGGCAAGGGCGGCGGCATGGCCGGCAGTGGCGGCGGCGGGTTGGGGACGGGCACCTACAAGCAGTACCTGGCCGGCACTTATCAGCGGCTGATGCGCGAAGACCCTGAGCTGCGCAAGAAGGCCTTCTCGATACAGATAGACCTGTGGTTGGGCGCCGAGGGCCAGGTCACCAAAGCTTTGGTGGCCAAGTCCAGCGGGGATGCCGAGACCGACGCGCAGATGCTCGCCTTGATCCAGGCACCGCGCGCCACACAGAAGCCGCCGGCGTCGTTGACGCTGCCCATGCGCCTGTCGCTCAAGGGCCGGCGTCCGGATTGAACACACCCTATTTCAACGGTTTTTTACAGGAGTTGCGTACACATGATTTCCCCCGTGAATCGACTGACCCTGGCGGTCGGCATGGTCATCGCGACCCTGGTCGGCCAGGCGGCTGCAGCCCCGGTCGCGCCCTCGGAAAACGTCACCATCAACCTGATCCGCCTGTTGGTGCAGCAAGGCGTGCTGACCCAGGATACCGCCAACGGGCTGATCGCCCAGGCCGAAAAAGAGGCCCAGCAGGCACGCCAGGCCAATGCCGCGCCGGTGGTGGCCGCAGGTCCGGCTGCAGCGCCGGGTGACGTGCGTGTGCAATACGTGCCGCAGGCGGTGAAGGATCAGATCCGCGACCAGGTCAAGGCTGAAGTCATGGCCACCGCCAAGCAGGAAAACTGGGCCCAGCCCAACACCTTCCCGGACTGGGTCTCGCGCATCAGCTTTGACGGTGATATCCGCCTGCGGGACGAGTCGCGTTACTTCTCGGGCAACAACAGCAACGAGATCGTCGACTACGCCAAACTCAATGAAAGCGGCCCGTACGACACCAACAAGGACACCAACACCAAGCTGCCGCCGCTGCTCAACACCACCAAGGACCGCGAAAACCTGTTCCGCCTGCGTGCGCGCCTGGGCATGAAAGCCGTGCTGTCACCCGACTGGACGGCCGGCATCCGTGTGGGCACCGGTTCCGACAACAACCCGGTGTCCACCACCCAGACCCTGGGCGGCGGCTTTGGCAAGAAAGACATCTGGCTCGACCAGGGTTACCTGAGCTGGAAGGCCACCCCGGACGTGACCCTCACCGCCGGGCGTTTCGCCAACCCGTTCTATTCCACGGACATGATGTATTCGGGCGACCTGAACTTCGACGGTATCGCCGCCAATTTCAACCACGCCCTGAACAGCCAGTGGGGCCTGTTCGGCACCTTGGGTGCATTCCCGGTGGAGTACACCTCCGACTCGGCCAGCAGCAACGGCTTCGACAAGGAAGACAGCGAGACCAAGTGGCTGTTTGGCGGGCAGATCGGCGCTAACTGGAAGATCAACCGCGAGAACAGCCTGAAGGGCGCGGTGGCCTACTACCACTTTGACGACATCGAAGGTAAACGCTCCGGCGCCTGCCAGCCGTGGTCCGGGCAGCCGGCGTGTGACAGCGACGGCTCGCGCCTGGCCTTCATGCAGAAGGGCAACAGCGTGTTCCTGCTGCGCGACATCACGCCGAATCCGGCCACTCCGGGCCTGACCCCACAACCGCAGTTTGTCGGCCTGGCATCCAAGTTCGACGTGCTCGACCTGAATCTGGCCTGGGATGCCGAGCTGCCCAGCGATTTCAAGCTGCGCACCCAAGGCAACTTCATCCACAACCTGGCCTACGACAAGGGCGAGATGCTCAAGCGCAGCGAAGGCGAGATCGTCAACAACATCAACAGCAAGGGCCAGTTTGAAAGTGGCGGCAATGCGCTGATGGTCTCGTTCACCCTCGGCAGCGCGCTGGAAATGCGCAAGCGCGGCGATTGGAACGTGTTGGCCGGCTACAAATACATCCAGCCTGACGCATTGCCTGATGGCTTCAACGATTCGTCATTCCACCTGGGCGGCACCAACGCCAAGGGTTATTTCATTGGCGCCAACTACGGCATCGAAAAGAACATCTACGCCAGTGCGCGTTGGTTGAGCGCGTCCGAAGTGTATGGCGCGCCGTTCGAAGTCGATGTGATGCAACTGGAACTCAACACGCGCTTTTGATGCGCACGGAGATGCCACATGAACACGCGAATCTGCGGGCTGTTGTTGCTGCTGGTCACCACCGGCGCGTCGGCTGAAGGCATGGAGGAACGCCTGCGCACGCAACTGCGCAGCACCACCCAGCAATTGCAGGCCCTGCAAAGCGAACAGGCCCAGGCCAGCGCTGCGCGGATTGCGGCGGAAAACCAGGCCAAGCAGGCCCAGGCGCAAATCAAGCAATTGACCGCCGAACTCGCCCAGGCCCGTGGCGTGGCCGAGCAAATGGCCGGTCAGCAACAGAGCCTGCACAGCCAGGCACAGGCCCAGGTGGCGGCCAGCAACGAGCAGATCGGCAAGTTCAAGAAGGCCTATGACGAACTGCTGGTGCTGGCCAAGGGCAAAGAGGCCGAGCGTGCGCGCTTGCAGGCACAACTGAGCGACCGTGACACACAAGTGCAGCAATGTTCAGTCAAGAATCAACAGATGTACGGCGTGGCCCAGCAGTTGCTCGCGGCCTACGAAAAAATCGACGTGGCCGAGGTGATGAGTATTCGCCAGCCCTTCGCCAGCAGCGCGCGGGTCAAGTTCGAGGAACTGGCCCAGGGCTTTGGCGACGATTTGTACAAGAGCCGTTTCGATGCGCCCCAGGCAACCGCCAATCATTGATAGACAGGGAAGAAATCACCATGAGCGAATTGATCACCAGCGTCACCACCCAGAGCCTCACCGAGCTGTTACAGGAAGCCGGTTACCGGGTCAACCAGACTGAACAAAATGGCATCGTGCAATTGCTCAGTGCCAGCCAGGGCATCGGTTTTGCCGTGCGCTTTGGCAACCCGGCGGCGGAGCAGGGTACGTATGTGGATTTCACCTACAGCTGCGCGCTGCGCATCCAGGGCGAATTGCCTGAAGGTCTGGCCCAGGTGTGGAACGCATCGCGACGTTTTGCGCGGTTGTCGGTGCAGGGCGAGTTTTTGTTGATGGAAATGGACGTGGTGGTAGCCGGCGTTGGCGCCACGCACCTGCGCAGCCAGTTGGAGCTGTGGGACCGTCTGTTGCAGGAATTCATCGTTTACCTGCGTGAATACAGCCAGCAGGCCGCGCAGTTGCAGGCTGAAGCCGAGGCGCCGGTATTGTGAAGAAACCAACCCTGATGGTCGGCGCGGGTGCGCTGGCCTTGCTGGTGGTGGCGGTGGGCTTGAGCCTGCGGCCGGGCAGCGACCCGGTGGCGGCGCAGCAACCGACGCCGGTGATCAACCCTGTATCGGCCGGCCCGGCGGTGGCGCGCCTGGGCAATCAGCAGATCGACCTGACGGAACTGAAAACCGTGCTGGCCAGCCTGCCTGCCGAGTCCCGCGAGCAATTGCGCGGCAACCGTGGCGCGTTGGAAACCTGGATTCGTTCACGTTTGGCGCAAAAGGCCGTGCTCGAACAGGCCGACGCCCAAGGCTGGCGCCAGCGCCCGGACGTGGAACAGCAGACCCGCGCCGCCGCCGAGCAAATTGTGTTCCGCGACTACATGCTCTCGGTCAGCCAGGTGCCGGCCGATTACCCCAGCGCGGCGGAGTTGCAGCAGGCCTACGACAGTGGCAAGGCGCAATGGGTGACACCGCCGTTGTACCGGGTGAGCCAGATTTTCCTGGCGACCAATGACCCGCAAACCGTCGACAACGTGCGCCGCCAGGCCCAAGAACTGAGCCGTCGTGCCCAGGCTGCGCCGGGTGATTTCGCCGCCCTGGCCACGCAGTTTTCCCAGGACACCGACTCCGCCGCACGCGGTGGCGACTCGGGCATGCAGCCTTTGCAACAGCTGGTGCCGGAAGTCCGCAGTGTCGTGTCGCGCCTCAAGGTCGGTGCCGTGTCGGACGTGGTGCAGAGCGCGGCGGGGTTTCATGTGCTCAAGCTCACCGGCCAGCAACCGGCGCGTACCGCGACCCTCGACGAACTGCGCGAGCGCCTGACCCAGGCCCTGCGTGCCCAGCGCCAAGAGCAGATCGCCAAGGCCTACCTCGAAGGCATGCTTAACACCGCAACCCTGAGTATCGACGGCGCCGAGTTGAACAAGGTGCTGGAGTAACCCGCGTCAACCCGCATTGGATGCACAGACCAACAAGACAGGGAGTCTCCCATGGCATTTCTAGAACCGTCCGCCCCCCAGGGGCCGTCCTCTTATCGCGTCCCGACCGAGGGGCGCAGTAGCTGGCTGGCCCTGGCCCAGGAGATCGACCCGGAGGTGGCGCGCTACTTTCTGGTGAGTGCGCGCTGCGGCTGCTTCATGCAGGCGGCGCGCAGCCTGAATATCAAGGCAACGCTGTTACGCAAGCGCCTGGCGCAGCTTGAAGAGCATCTGCGGCATTCGCTGTTCAGTTACCAGGGCAGTGGTTTGGTGCTCAGTCGCGATGGCCAGCAGTTGCAGGCCCAATTGATTGCCCTGGCCCATGAACGGCGCTTGCCGGTCACGGAGCAGCCGTTGATTCGGCTGGCAGTGGCCGAGCCGATCCTGCACGACATCCTTGGGCGTGACCTGATCGCCTTGCTGCGGCGCAATGCCAGTGTGCGCCTGGAGATCATTTCCATCGACAGCCAGTTGTCGCTGCAAGCGGTGGATGTGGATGTGGTGCTGTGGCTGTCGGACACCGACGGCCCGGTGCCTGGCCCGAGCTTTGCTACCGAGCCGCCACAGGCCCTGGCGCGCTTGCAGTACTTGCCGCATATCGCCAAGCGTTATTCGCGGTTGACCACACGGCCGGACAGCGTGGAAGACCTTGACGACTACATGCTGGTGCAGTGGCAACCTGATGCGCAGGTGGGCGCGTTGCAGGCATGGAATCAGGTGGTGCAGCAGCGCCTGGCGGCGGTGGTGCAGGTGCACGCGTATTCGTTGATGCTGGAGATGATCCGCTGTGGCGCGTGCATCGGCTTGCTGCCCCATTACATGAGCAGTTTTGACCGGGGCCTGGTGGCGTTGCCGGGGCTGTTGGGCGAGAGCATGCAGCGGCAGGTGTGGCTGGCGGTGAATGCGCAGGTGGGGGATGTGGAGGCAGTGCGGATGATTGTGGAGTTGATCATTGGCACGTTTGAGGGACGACGCGAGTGGTTTGACTGACGGTTTCGATGTCAATCTATACAGACTTCTATTAACCCACCCAATTCTATTGTGGCGAGCGGGCTTGTCCCGCGTTGGGCTGCGCAGCAGCCCCAAAACCCGACGCTGAGTTCTTTCAGGAATACTTCGGTGCCTTCACTGGGGCTGCTGCGCAGCCCAACGCGGGGCAAGCCCGCTCGCCACAAAAAACAACTGTCACAGGTGCTCTATCTGGCACAAGGCGTTGCACCTCAGGGCTAACTGCGCCAGTCTTGGAACCTTATCTTCTTGGTCTCAAGCACTCTGCGATGCACACCACTCGTTTGACGCTCATTTGCCATGCCGTCACGCCTCTGCAAAAACAGGGGCGTTTTCCCGATGACGAGGCAGTGGCGATGGATTGGCAGGGCAAGGCGTTGTCGCTGGCTGATCGCTACAAGAAAACCCGGCGACTGTTATGTGGGCCCGAGGCCAGGGCTCGGCAGACGGCAGGCTTGTTCGGCGCTGACGGGGTGATCGAGGCCGCGTTGCGCGACGCTGATTTCGGGCAGTGGAGGGGCCAGGACATCGGCCAGCTGAAGAGTGACCAGCTGAACACCTGGCTCACCGACGCCACGTGCTCGCCCCACGGTGGCGAGTCGGTGGAGCAGATCTGCCTGCGGGTGGCTGAGTGGATGAAAACCCTCGAATCCCAACCCGGCCATGTCGTGGCCATCACCCATCCCTTCGTGATCCGTGCGGCAATGCTGTACGTCATGGAATTTCCGATCTCGATGTTCTACCTGATTGACGTCGAACCGTTGTCCGCCACTGAGCTGCGCTTCAACGACGTCTGGCGATTGCGCCTGGAAACTCACGCCTAGGCACGTGAACATGGCAAAATCCACGCCCCGCAATGAGAGCAACCCATGAAACGCATCCTGATCATCGGCATTGGCGCCGGCAACCCTGACTACATCACGATGCAGGCCGTGAAGGCGCTCAACCGCACCGACGTGTTTTTCCTGATGGACAAGGGCCAGAGCAAAGACAAGTTGATCGACCTGCGTCGCGAGATCTGCGAGACCTACATCACCGAGCCCGGCTACCGTTTCGTCGAGGCCGATTGCCCCGAGCGTGTGCGCGGCGAGATCGACTACACCACCGCCGTGCAGGACCTCAACCGCGACAAGCAGCAGACCTTCGAACGCATGATCAACGAAGAAATGGCTGACGGTGAAGTGGGAGCTTTCCTCGCCTGGGGTGATCCAGCGCTGTACGACAGCACCATTCGCATCTTGCAGGCGATTCTTGCCAGCGGTCGCAGTGAGTTCGAGTTCGAAGTGATCCCTGGCATCACCAGCGTGCAGGCCCTGGCGGCCCAGCACAAAGTGCCGCTTAACCGTATCGGCAAGTCCATCGAGATCACTACCGGGCGCCGTTTGGCGGCGGGGCAGGCGAGTGATGCCGACACGTTGGTGGTGATGCTCGACGCCGAAGACTCCTACCGCAGCGTGGCGGATCAAGACCTGGACATCTACTGGGGCGCCTACTTGGGCACACCGGACGAGATCCTGATCAGCGGTAAAGTCAGTGAAGTCGCGGCAGAAATCGAACGGGTGCGCAAGGCCGCGCGCCTGGAAAATGGCTGGATCATGGACACTTATCTGTTACGCAAACCTTGAGGTAACGTCCCATGCTCAAACTGTTTGCCCTGGCACTTACCCTCGTGGCCGGCACCGCCCATGCCGACGACACGCTGCACACCGATTTGCCGCTGTCGTATCTGGAACAAACCCAGGGCGACGCGCGCAACCAGCCGCTGGTGATTTTCCTGCACGGGTTTGGCAGCAACGAGGAGGACCTGTTTGGCATCAAGGACGCGCTGCCCTCTACCTGGACGTACCTGTCGGCCCGTGCGCCTATGCCGGTGGACCCGCACGGCTATCGCTGGTTTACCAAGACGCCCGGTGACGGCGATTACGACGGCGAAACCGCCGACCTGCAACGCAGTGCGAAGCTGATCGAAGAGTTTGTCGGCAAAGCCACCGCCAAATATCACACCCAGCCGGATCGAGTGTTCCTGGTGGGTTTTAGCCAGGGCGCGATCATGTCCTACGAGGTGGGCCTGCGCCGGCCGGAGCTGCTGCGTGGCATTGCGGCATTGAGCGGCAGCGTGTTACCGGTGCTCAAGGCTGAGCTGAAGCAGGATGCGTCATTGGGCAAGCTGGCGATCTTTATCGGCCATGGCACCTTGGACCAGGCGCTGCCGTATGCGTCGGGGACGCGGGCCAATGAGGTGCTGACGGGGTTGGGGTTGCAGCCGGAGTTCCATGGGTACCCCGGCATGCCGCATACCATCAGCGAGGCGGAAGTGCAGGACCTGAAAGCCTGGTTGGAAAAGAGCCTGAACTGACCGCCGTAGGGTTATTTGCCGCCGGTAATCTGCTTCACCAACGCCGCATGCCCCTTGGCATCATCCGCCCGCGAAATCGCCTGGATCACCAGCAGGTGATTACCCGAACCACCGAGGAACGTGGAGTTCAGCGTTTTGCCGCCGCCTTGGGTGGCGGTGCTGTCCACCTGGCGCAGGCCCAGGCCCTTGAACGTCAGTTTTTTCTCGCTCTGTTTCTTGAAGTCAGGCAGCGCTGCGCTCTGGTCCTTGACGAACCCGGCTACGGCGCCATCAAGGAATTGCGCGTCGTTATCGCCGATGGTTACCCCGTCGTTACGCACGGTTTCGGCGACGATCACCACACTTTTCGTGGTCTGGTTGGCATACATCGTACCCTGGGTGTCAGCGGTGCCATCCTCGGCCTTGCCAGCCGGCAGGGTGTCGGCGGCGTAGGCCTTGGGCAGGTTGAAGGTGAACTTGCCACCCAAGGTGGAGATGGTTTGCGTGGTCGGCTTGGACGCGGCGAATGCGCTGCCGGCAGTCAATGCGAGGGCCAGCAGGACGGCAGTCTTGGTGAAAGTGGCCATGAAGCGCTCCAGGGGTGAACGAAATTGCGCCGTATTCTGTCAGAAAAATCGCAAAATCGTTCACTCATAGCCTCACACCTTGTCGGACTCTTCCTCAAGTCGGTCCATCTCAAACAGCCGCGCCAGTTCTGCCCGGGCTTCCTGGGCGGTTTGCATCACTTTGGCGGCATCGTCGTAAACCGCATGTTGCGCGGCGAGCACTTGCAGGTCGTGGTTCTTGAAGCGGGTGATGCGCGCATCGGCCTGGGCCTGGCTCAACCCCAGGCCGACCAGGGTGCGACGGCTCATCTCCAGGCTGGAGTAGAACGTCTCACGAATCGGTGACGCGTCCAGGTCCACCAGGCGGTGCACGTGCTGACGGTTACGGGCGCGGGCGATGATTTTCATGTGCGGGTAGAGGTTGCGCACCAGCTCAGCGGTCTTGATGTTGATTTCCGGGTCGTCCATGGCGATTACGAAGAACTCCGCCTGGTCGACTTTGGCCGCATGCAGGATCTCGGGGCGTTGCGGGTCGCCATAGAACACCGGCATGCCGCCGAAGCTGCGGGTCAGTTCGATGGTTTCCACCGAGGTGTCCAGGGCAATGAACGAGATGTTCTGCGCACGCAGGATCCGCGCGACGATCTGGCCCATACGGCCCATGCCGGCGATGACCACGCGGGGCGCGTCGCTTTCGATGGTGCGGTATTCCTCGGGGATTTCCACCGGCTTGACCTTGGGCTTGAACAGCTTCGGGCACACCAGCAACAGCAGCGGCGTTACGGCCATGGAGAGGGTGATGGTCAGGACCAGGATGTCGTACAGGTGCGGTTCGAACAGGCCTTGATCGCGGCCGATCTTGAACACCACGAAGGCGAACTCACCACCTGCCGCCAGCACCACGCCCAGGCGCAGGGCGCTTTCGCGATTGAGGTCGCCCACCAGCCGGCCTACGGCGTAGAGCAAGGGCAGCTTCAAGCCGATCAGCAGCAGCGTCAGGCCGATCACCACCAGCGGCGAGCTGAGCAACAGGCTGAGGTTGGCGCCCATGCCCACGCTGATGAAAAACAGGCCCAGCAGCAGGCCCTTGAACGGTTCGATCTGAGATTCCAGTTCGTGGCGGTATTCCGAGTCCGCCAGCAACAGGCCGGCGAGGAAGGCGCCGAGGGCCATGGACACGCCCACCAGCTCCATCAACCAGGCCGTGCCAATCACCACCAACAGTGCGGTGGCGGTGGACACTTCGCGCAGGCCGGTCTTGGCGACGATGCGAAACACCGGCCGCAACAGGTAGCGTCCGCCGATGATCACCACCGCGATGCTGCCGAGAATCTGCAACACATGTTGCAGGCCCTGGGCTTCGGTGGTCGGGTGATCGCTGCCGGCCAGCAACGGCACCATGGCGATCAGCGGAATCGCGGCGATGTCCTGAAACAGCAATATCGCAAAGGCCAGGCGGCCGTGGGGCTGGTTCAGTTCCTTACGCTCGGCCAGGCTTTGCAGGCCAAACGCGGTGGACGATAGGGCCAGGCCCAGGCCGAGCACGATCGCACTGTTCCACGACTGGCCAAACAGCCACAACGCCACCACGCCCATCACCAGGCCCGTCAGCAGCACCTGCGCCAGGCCGACGCCAAACACCGCCTTGCGCATCACCCATAAACGCTTGGGCGACAATTCCAGGCCGATGATGAACAGCAACAACACCACGCCCAGCTCGGAAAACTGCGCGACGCTTTGCGGGTTGCCGACCAAACCCAGCACCGACGGGCCGATGATCACACCGGCGAACAGATAGCCCAGCACCGCGCCCAGTTGCAGGCGCTTGGCCAGGGGCACGGTCAGCACGGCGGCGAGCAGGAACACCACCGCTGCTTGTAACAGGTTGCCTTCATGGGGCATTGCGAACTCCAGGATCTTTAAAACTAATCAACTGGGGGGTATTAGAGCGCTTTTTACATTTCGAAAATTGTGTTTTTGCTGAGCATGGGTGCGATAACGCGGCGATTTTATAAGGTGCTGAGTGCTCTGGTCTTCTATCCGAAGGATGTACAAACAATTTCCCAGCGCCCACGGGTGGAAGCCCTAGCACTTTATCTCCTAGTTTTAGGCTCTTGAGTTTATATTCCTTGGATGGCATATTTCATGAGCTGGGACGTTGAATACACGGATGAATTCGGAGACTGGTGGGATGACTTGGGAACAAAGGAACAAATTTCCGTTTCCGCCAGCGTTGATTTACTGGGGCTTTTAGGGCCCAGATTGGGCTTTCCCCACAGCAGCGATATCAAGGGATCCCGGCATGGCAACCTGCGGGAACTGCGCATACAGCATGCAGGGCGGCCATTTCGAGTGTTGTATGCCTTTGATCCACGACGATGCGCGGTGTTGCTGATCGGTGGTGACAAGACAGGACGGCATCGATGGTATGAGGAACACGTCCTGTTGGCTGAAAAGCTGTATGACGTGCATTTGGACACTTTGCGTAAAGAGGGCCGTAAACATGGCTAAGAAATTCGCTGAACTGCAAGCGCGCATGACACCGGAGTCCCGTGCCGAAGCCAAGCTGTTGTTCCAGCAGCACCTGCAGGAAATGCCACTGCATGAGTTGCGCAAAGCTCAGCAGCTAAGCCAGGCGAGTCTGGCGAAAGCACTGAACATCAACCAGGCGGCCGTCTCCAAGATGGAGCGGCGAACCGACATGTACATCAGCACGTTGCGCGACTATATCCGCGCGATGGGCGGCGAGTTGGAGATTATTGCGACGTTTCCCGATGGCCAGGTCAAGATCGAGAACTTTGCTTACTGAAAGCGCTTGTAGCTATCCAGAAGGTCATCCTTGTGAACCAACTTCTCGCCATGCGCGCCTTTGTTCGCGTCGTCGAAACCAGCTCATTCAGTCGTGCATCCGACCAGTTGGCACTGCCGCGCTCCACCGTGAGCAAGCTGATCACCGACCTTGAGAAACACCTGGGCATCAAGCTGATGCACCGCACCACGCGGGCTATGGCGCCCACGTCCGAGGGATTGGAGTATTACCAACATGCCCGGCGCCTGGTCGCAGAGTTGGACGAAGTGGACAGCGCCATTCGCGGGCAAGTCCTCAAGCCCCGCGGGCATCTGCGGGTCGATGCACCGGCGTCGTTTGCCAATTGCCTGCTGATTCCGGCGCTGGTGGATTTTCATCGCGAGTGTCCCGATATCACCATCGCCTTGGGTATCAGTGATCGCGCGGTGAACATTGTGGGGGAGGGTGTGGATTGCGTGATCCGTGCCGGCAAGCTGGATGACATGGCGATGATCGGGCGCAAGGTGACCGACCTGGAATATTTGACCTGCGCGGCCCCTGATTACCTGGAGCGCCGAGGTGTGCCGGTTTCCCCGGAGGATCTGGCGCTCAACCACCTCAAGGCCGGCTATTTTTTTGCCGGATCTGGTAAAGCGGAGCCACTGATTTTCGAACAGGGCGACAGGCGTATTGAAGTGGGCGATTGCGCCTATTCCACCAATGAAGGCAACGGCCTCAAGGAAATGCTGCTCGCCGGCCTGGGCGTCGGGCAGCATTTCAAAGCCATCGTTCAGTACTACGTGGACAACGGTCAATTGGTCAGTGTGTTGCCGCAGTGGTCGCGTCCGGCTACGCCGCTGCACATCCTCTATCCACCCAATCGCCACCAGAGCGCGCGGCTCAAGGTATTTGTCGAGTGGGTGATTCGCAGGTTCGGGGTCAGGGAATGATCGCAATCACGCGGATTTCCACGCGCATGGTCGGCAGGCCCAGGGCCTCTACGCCGACTTGCGTCCAGATCGGCGCATGGTCGGGCATGTACTGGCGGTAGTGCTTGACCATCGCCTCGTTGACCTCGGGCGGGAAACCACCGACGTGGTAGGAGTTGACGTGAATCACGTGCTCCCAACTGGCGCCGGCAGTCGCGAGGGTGCGTTCCAGGTTGTGGAACGCCTGGGCGATCTCGTCGGCCAGGTCGGCGGGGATCTGGAACTCATCGTCCCAGCCCCCTTGGCCTGAGGTTTCCACGCGATTACCGACTTTTACCGCTTGCGAGTAATGCAGGTGCTCGCGCATGTAATCGCCGTAGCCGGGAGTGACAAAAAATTCAGGCGTGCTCATGGTATTTCCTTCGGTTCAGTACAGGACTGGACCCAGGCTAAAGCACTCAATACACGAACAAAATCTCGAATTTATGTCATGACTATCTATCCATATGGACAATCGGCTGCGATTCCACGGGCGCGAGGTTGGCTGGCCTGCGGTACAGCCCCACCGCCAACCCGACGATGATGATCCCGATCGAGATCAGGTTCGGCGTGGAAATGCGCTCATCCAGAATCAGCATCGAACTGGTGATGCCGAATACCGGAATCAGCAACGACAGCGGCGCCACGGTGGACACCGGGTACAGCTTGAGCAACGAGTTCCAGCCCCAGTAGGCGAAGTGCGTGGCCAGGTACACCTGGAACAGGATCGACAAAACCGCCGTCAGGTCGAGGCTGGCCTGCAAACCTTCGAACGCGGCGCTGCCGTGCATCAACCAGGCCGTGAGGAACAGCGGGATCGGCGGGATCAGGCTGGCCCACACCATGAACGAGAAGATCTCCTTGACCCCGGATTTCTTGATGATCACGTTGCCGACGCTCCAGGCCACCGCGCTGAGCACGATCAGCATGACGCCCAGCACCGCATGGTTGCCTTCCTGGGTCGAGATGATCCCCGCCAGGCCGATCAAGGCCAGCACGGCGCCGAGCATCTGCGCGCCACGGATCTTTTCCTTGAACAGCAAAAAGCCCCAGCCCATGGTGAAGAACACGCTGAGCTGGATAATCAACGAGGCGATACCGGGGCTCACGCCCACTTGGATGCCATAGTTGATCACGCCCCACATGCCCAGCCCGAAGATGAAGCCATAGGCGGCCACGTAGCTGAACTTGACGGCGGGACGTTTGATAAAGAACACCAGCGGCAGGGCGGCGAGGGCAAAGCGGATACCCGTGAGTACAAACGGGTCGATGGCACGCAGGCCGAGCTTGGTGATGGGGAAATTGACCCCCCATACCAGGGTGACGAGCACAGCAAGAGACAGATGTTTTTTCAGCATGGACCCTCCTTGGGTCAGGCGGCACACCGCAATCGCGAGGTGCCGCCGGGAAGTCAATTCAAGGCGAAGCGTTTTTGCATCAGGCACAGCCCGGCGATTTCCATCAGCAGGTTATCTGCCGAGGCGCGCTGTGCGGTGGACAGGCTTGGCAAGGTTGCCAGCAAGGCGCGTACTTTACGCGGATCGAAGAACGGCACGTTGTGCAATGCCGGGCCGCTCAACACATCGTTGATCATTTCATACAGCTTCGATTGCGGGCTTTCGGATGCCGGTGGAGCGCGGAAGTATTGCTTTTTGCGGTCCAACACGGCCTGCGGCACGTAAGGGCGCATGGCTTCGCGCAAGGCGTATTTCTCGGTGGCGCCGCGCACTTTCATGTTCACCGGCAGGCGGCACGCGGCCTCGATCACTTGGTGATCGAGCAGCGGCGGGCGGCCTTCCAGGCTGCCGGCCATTTCCATGCGGTCGCCCAGGGAGGTGAGTACCACGTTGGGCAGGCTGGACTTGGCGACCATGTACAGCGAACGGTTGACCGGTTCCCAGCCGTTGAGCGCCCGTGGGCTCAGGCGGTCGTAGAACTCACGATAGGCATCGGTGTTGCTGAAACGCTCACGGAAGTCATCGCTGTACAACTGCGCCAGGGGGCCGAACAACGCAGACTGCGTTTGCAGCCAGGACACGCCGTGGCCCAGTTCGTCCTGCACCCATTTCACATCATTCTTGCCGCCGGGCAGGTAGCGATCTTCGCCGGCATGCAGGCGCCGGGTCAGTTCGGCAATCGCCGTCGGGTCCTGGTTTTCGTGGTTGTACAACACCATGTCGCGACGATAGTGCGGGTAGCCGCCGAAGACTTCGTCGGCACCTTCACCGGTCAGTACGGCGCGCATGCCCTGGTTTTGCACGTATTTGCACAGCAGGTACTTGGCCACGCTGTGAGCGTTGGCGAAGGGCATTTCGGCGTGCCACAGGGCATTTTCGAAGTTATCCGCCATGTCGGAAGAGTTCACCGACAGCACGTTGAGGTGAGCACGGTTGTGTCGGGCGGCAACTTCAGCGAATTGGCGCTCGTCGTAGGCCTGCTCGCCTTCGAAGGACAGGTGGAATGCCTGCAATGGCTGACCCGTCAGCTCGGTGGCAATTCCCAGCATGGCCGATGAATCGAGGCCGCCACTGAGGCACACGCCGACCGGTACATCGGCATGCAGGCGCAGGCGCACGGACTCTTCGATGGTGCTGCGCAGGGACTCGATCATCTCGGCTTCGCTGCGCTGTTCGGTGTCCTGGGCATCCGGGAAGTCCCAGTCCCAGTACTGCTCGGTCTGCAGGCCGCTTTCATCGGCGATGATCCAGCAACCCGGTTTCACGCTGCGAATGTTGTTGAAGACGGTACGGTCGCGCAGGATAAAACCGCGATTGGCGTAGGCTTCGTGGTCCCACTGCGCGGGCACGCCGGCGGCGAGCAAGGCTTTGATCTCGGAGGCGAAGTACCAGGCACCTTCATGCTCGGTGTAGTACAGCGGCTTGACGCCCACCCGGTCACGCACGGCAAACAGCTTTTTGCGCAGGCGATCGAAGATCAGGATGGTGAACTCGCCGCGCAGTTGCTTGAGGCCACGTACGCCATGGCGACGGTACAGGTGCATGGCGATTTCGCTGTCGGACGAGGTCTTGAAGCGGCATCCGTAGCTTTCCAGTTCGGCGCGGATGCGTTGATAGTCATAGAACTCGCCGTTGACCATCATCACCAGATCGCCTTCGTCGGCCACGATAGGCTGGGTGCCGTTACCCAGGCCGACCAGGCCCAGGCGCACATAACCAAAGGCGGCCTGGCCGTTGGGGTCGAACCACTGGCTGGAGCTGTCCGGGCCGCGATGATGGATTGCACGCAGGGCGGCATCGAACATGTTCGGGTTGAACGCACGAGGTTGTTTGGCAAAGACGCCAATGTATCCACACATGACAATTACTCTATTGAATTTGTATTGGTCAGCGGCACGCTGGTTTTAAACGGTGGTGGCCGGTTCGCTCATCACTGGCAGCTCGGGCAGCACCGCTTCGGGGTGTATGCCAATGGAGCTGAGGATCTCGGGCATGGCCGAGTAGTCCGCTTCGCCGGTCTCGGTAAATTGAGTCGGTAGCAGCAGCGATTGATCGCCGAACACTTCGAGCAGTTGCGGCAGGATGATTCGCCACGCCGAAATCTCGCGCATCGGGAAGATTCGGATCGAGTTGGCGATGCCGCGGGTGAACAAGGCGGTTTGCTGCGCGGTGAAGTCACCGACCACCTGCTGCACGAACAGCGGGAAGATGTGCTTGTGCACCAGTTCGTCTTTTTTGTGCAGGGCCACCACGTGGCGGAACACCGGCTGGATGTCTGGCGCGTCGCTGAGGTCGGCCAGGTAGTCGCTGATAAACGTCTCCGAGACCAGCGAGAAGGCCAGGCGGTAGATCTTGAAGTCCGCCTCGGACAGGGTGGCCTGGGCCTGGCTCAGGTGGCGGGTCAGTTCCAGCTCCGGCCATTTGATGCGCATGCCGCGCTGAGTGATGGCCAGTTCACACATGTTGATCGAAAACAGCGTGTGATAAGCCTCATCCGCCAGGGTTTCGGAAATCGTCGCGGCGCTGGCGGAGCTCAGGCGCGAGCCGAGCTGCAGCAGGTCGATGCAGGACGGGCAGATGATTTCGGTTTCGATGGCGATGGTTTTCTGGTTGTAGATCACCCAGCCGGCCGACAGGATCAGCAGCTTCAGGGCGTGGGGGTATTGCTGGTAATGCGGATCATGGGCGAAAGGTAACAGGGCCTCGAGAAAGTCCGGCGCCTGCAGGTCAAGCTGGATATCCGGGCGCTGGGAATCGAGCTTGATCTGTGCGCGTTTGTGCCAGCTGCGTTCGATTTTGATCAATCGTTCATCGGTCGCGTCATTGCTGCGATAAAGATCGTCTTGAGTGCTGTGCTGAAACATGGTTTCACCGGGTTGATAGTGAGTTGTGAAGGCCATCCATGGTTTGCCGAGGTGCGCTCGGCAACGTTCACGACCGGGAGTTACACCGCTGGCGCGGTTTGGATCTTGTCCTTCTTGCGATCCAGAAAGTCCGCCAGGCGATCCTGTGTGCGGATGTCGGAAGACACCACGGCGGCAATCAAGGCTTCCGTCATCAGGCCGTCCTGCTGGCTTTGATCGACAATACGCGGCAGCACGTGGGTCACTGCGTAGTTGGTCATGGGCAGGTTGCCGGCGATCTTGTGCGCCAACTCGGTGGCCTTGAGCACCGCCTGGCCGACCGGCACCAGGTACTGGGCCACGCCGCGCTCATAGCTTTCCTTGGCGTAGAGCGTGCGGCCGGTGAGCATCATGTCGGTCATCAAGGCGATGCCGGCGATGCGTGGGAAGCGCACCGAGGCGCCGACACCCACATACAGGCCGCGCATGGCTTCGGGCAGCGAGAAGAAGGCGCTGTCATCCACCACGCGCAGGCTGCAAGCGGTGGCGATCTCCAGGCCACCACCGATGGCGGCACCGGTAATGGCGGCGACGACGGGCACCTTGCCGAACTGGATCAGTTCGAAGGTCTTGTGCCATTCGCGGAAGGCCTGGACGTTATCGATCACCGACTGGTCGCGGATTTCCGACAAGTCCAACCCCGTGCAGAAATGCTGGCTGGTGCTGTAGAGCACCGCGGCACCAATGCCTTCAGGCATGTTGGTAAAGGTTTCGCGCAGTTCGTGCATGACTTCCAGAGACATGGCGTTTCGCTTCTGCGGGCGGTTGAGACCCACCATCAGAACGGCGCCGTCTACTCGTACGTCCAAGTAGTTTTTGACACTCATTTTCCGAATATCCCTTCGAGATGAACCCAACTTGGGGAGCGACGATTCTAGGTGGCAGAGTAATGGCCCGCTTGCTATGTCAGGTCATACTTTGACAAAATCGGGCCATGCCGCCGACCTTTACCTATTCTCCTTACGAACCCGATAGCCCCGAAGCGGTGGTGACGCTGCGCGAGTACCCGTCCGGCACGGTGTTTCCGCGTCATACCCACCGGCGTGGGCAGTTCGCCTATGCGTCCACCGGCGCATTGAAAATGTTCACTGACCTCTGTAATTGGGTCGTGCCGCCGCAGCGCGCCATCTGGGTGCCGGGCGGGGTGTCCCACGAGATGCACATGCGCGGCGATGTGGTGATGCTCAATACCTACCTGGACGACGATGCGGCCCGACGCGCAGGGTTGCAGGACTATTGCCAGGTATTTGGCGTCTCGCCACTGTTGCGCCATCTGCTGGAAGCGGCTTTGGCGATTGGGCCATCAGCCTCGCCCAGCGTGCGTGACCGTTGCGTGTTGACCCTGTTGATCGATGAAATCGGCGCCATGCCCGAGTTGCCCCTCAGTGCGCCGTTGCCCTCCGAAGCGCGTCTGGCCCGTTCTTGTCAGCGCTTCCTTGAGGCGCCGACGCAGAAGATCTCCATCTGCGAGATGGCCGACTGGTCGAGCATGAGCCGGCGCACCTTTACCCGTAACTTTCGTGAATGCACCGGCATGACCTTTGTGTCCTGGCGCCAGCAAGTGTGCCTGTTGGAGGCGACGGCGCGGCTCAGTCACGGCTCGTCCATCACCGATGTGGCGTTCGAGTTGGGGTTCAGCAGCTCCAGCGCGTTCACCTCAGTGTTCCGCCGCAACCTGGGCGATTCGCCGGCGCGCTATCTGGCCAAGTCCAAGGCGGCCTCCCTGTTTTGAAAGGACGAGGAGGCCAATGCGGTGCCTTTTCCCCCAGCGGTACCACGTTGAACCCCGGCCTTTGTTACTATCGCCGTCCCTTGTCACTAGGAGTCATTGCCCCATGCAGCACCAGTGGGATGAAATGCACCGCACCCGCAAGCCCACGTTCTTGATGTGTGGTGAGCCCCAGGGTGATGTGCTTAATCTCTATGTCCACGGTTATTCGGCGTTCTTCAACCGGCAACAGCTGGGCAGCTTCAAGGCACAGTTGGCGGGCATCGAAGGCTCGACCAACCTCATGCTGTTCTGGCCGGCGGGGCATTTCCTGGAAAACCTGTTCGCGCCGTTCAAGGACGTGATCGGCGCGATGCTCGGCGGCGGCAGCCTGGGTGCAGCCACTGTGGGCGTGGGCAAGGCGATTGCCTACTTTCTCGACCACTATAAAAGCGTCGAGGCGCGGGTAGATGAAGTTGCCAGGAGCCTGCTGCCGGAGCTGGCCGCCTACCTGCACGGTGAATCCCTTGAAGTGCGGCGCATCAACCTGATTGGCCATTCCCTGGGCGCGCGCATCCTGGTCAAGAGTTTGCTGGCCAGCCCTGATACCGCCCGCGAGCTGCCGTTGGACAACCTGCTGTTGATGGGTGGGGCGATCTGCACGTCCAGCCCGTGGGATGACGTGTCCGCGCCGCTAAAAGGCCGCGTGATCAATTGCCATTCCAGCAAAGACTGGGCCTTGGCCCTGAAACCGGATACTGAGCGTTGCATCGGCCGCTATGCCATTCCGGTAACGCCGGCGCTCAAGGCCAAGGTCACCAATGTGCACCTGGCGACCTTCGATCACGCGGCTTACTGGCCGCAGTTGCAGACGGTGGTGCAGTACACCGACCTGCTGCACGAGCGGCGCGGCATGATCCGCTCCGACCAGCGCAGCGCCGACGTGCGTTTTGCCGAAGAGGACGCGGACCTGTTCCCGGCGTTGGTCCAGGCGCGGCCTGAGGAGTTGAAGTTCTTCGCCGAGTTGATGGCGCAAAAACGCAGTGCATCCATAGACGCCAGCGTGCGCGAGCCGCTCAAGCTGGCCATCGAGTTGCAGCGCATGGGCGGCGATACCTTTATGAACCTGGCCCGTGGCCATGGCGTGAGTTATCGCCAGATCGCCGAAGATGTCGTGCAGCGGCTGGGTATCAAGTTCGATGAACCGCTCGATACCGTCGAATTGGCTGACCTTGAAACCCAGGTCGCCGAAAAACTCATCGAACAGTACAAAGACAAACTCAGCCATGCGGACCGGCTGGTGTTCGACGCGGAACTCAAAGCTGCCGCGCAAAAGGAGCAGGGGCTGTTCAGGCGTTTTGACGTGGGCCGGTCGGCCACCACCGCGTTGAGCGGTACAGCGCTGGCCGGGTTGACCGGTTTTATCCTGCGACGCGGTGCGGCCACGGCGATTCCGGTGGTGGGGCAGGCGGTAGCTGCGGCGATGCTGGTGGTGAGCGGCGTGCGCGCGTTTTCCGGCCCTGCGTATTCGATCACCACCCTGGCGGTGCTGGTGATCGGCGTGATTCGCCAGCGCATGGAGCGTGAAGCACTGAACCAGGAGATGGACCTGGTGGTGCAAGTGGTCGAGGCGTTCGACCTGCCACGGGACACGGTGATGCGCACGGTCGCGTCCGACTGATAAGCTGCGGCCTTATCTTGTGTGTTTGCCTGGGATACCGCGTGAAATTCAGCCTGCCAAAAATCGCCACCGCCCCGTTCTGCCCGCCGGAAGTGGCGGGTTCTGTCGCCGTTGATCCCAAGGCTTCGTTCTTTAAGCGCATCCTCATGTTTGCCGGGCCTGGGCTGCTGATCTCCATCGGCTACATGGACCCCGGCAACTGGGCCACGGCCATCGAGGCCGGCTCGCGCTACGGTTACAACCTGTTGTTTGTGGTGCTGCTGGCCAGCCTGGCAGGGATGGCGGTGCAGTGCCTGTGTTCAAGGTTGGGCATCGCCACCGGCAAGGACCTGGCGCAACTCTGCCGTGAGCGCTATAGCCAGCGGTCTGCACGCACCCAGTGGGTGCTGGCGGAAATCTCCATCATCGCCACCGACCTTGCCGAGGTGCTGGGCTGCGCCCTGGCATTCCACCTGCTGCTGGGGGTGTCGCTGACCACCGGCATTGTCATCACCGCCTTCGACACAGTGCTGATCCTGGCCCTGCAGAACCGGGGTTTCCGCCGTTTGGAAGCGATCATGCTGGCGCTGGTGGCGACCATCGGCGTGTGTTTCTTCATCGAACTGGTCCTGATCAAACCTTACTGGCCAGACGTGTTCAGTGGTTTCACCCCGTCACTGTCGGCCATCAGCGATGCTGCACCGCTGTATTTGGCCATCGGCATCCTCGGGGCCACGGTGATGCCTCATAACCTCTACCTGCACAGTTCCATCGTGCAAACCCGCCTGATCGGCAAGGACCTGGCCAGCAAACAGGACGCGGTCAAGTTGGCGCGTATCGACACCATCGGCTCGCTGGCCCTTGCCTTGTTGGTCAACGCCGCGATCCTGGTGCTCGCCGCCGCAGCTTTCCACAAGACTGGCCACACTGACGTGGTCGAGATCCAGGATGCCTATCACCTGCTTGATCCGCTGGTCGGCGGTGCCTTCGCCAGCATCCTGTTCGGCATTGCCTTGCTGGCCTCCGGGCAAAGCTCCACCTTTACCGGCACCATCGCCGGGCAGGTGATCATGGAGGGCTACCTCAACCTGCGCATTCCCTGCTGGCAACGGCGTTTGATCACCCGTGGCCTGGCGCTGATCCCGGCGTTTTTGGGGGTATGGCTGATGGGCGACGATGCCATCGGCAAGTTGCTGATCCTCAGCCAGGTGGTGCTCAGCCTGCAATTGCCGTTCGCGCTGTATCCGCTGATCCGCATGACCGGTGACAAGCAACTGATGGGGCCATTCGTGAATCGGCTGCCGACACGCTTGCTGGCGTGGTTTCTGTTTGCGGTGATCAGTGGGGCGAATGCCTGGTTGATAGGGCAGTGGGTGTTTGGGTAGGCGCACCGAAGCAATTGGGACGACTTACACCAGAATTGCCAGGGACGTGTATTGGGCGACCTGCGGATCGGCGGTCAATAGCTTCATGGGCTCGCTGATGGCGGTCGCAACGATGAGTCGATCAAACGGATCCTTGTGATGGTGCTCAAGGTCCTTGACCGCGATCGCATGTTCTGGAGTGATGGGCAGTTCGACGAATCCGCTTTCCAGGCAGTACTCACGGATTTCATCCAGATCGACGGTGAGTTTCCCCAGGCCGACCTTAATTGACAGCTCCCAGAATGTTGCAGCGCTGATGTAAATCTCTGCTGCGTTCTCAATCAGCTTCCTGGCTTTGCTGGATAGCTTAGGATCTTCACTCAGCGTCCAAAGCAGAATATGGGTATCCAGCAACATTCTCATAAGCGGTTGCCTTCGAAGGCATCCAGTAGGTCGTCAGGCAAGGGTGCATCGAAGTCTTCAGGAATGACGAGCTTGCCCTTCATTGCACCGATTCTCCGACCCTTGGATTTGCCGACGGGCACAAGCTGAGCCATCGCACGTCCATGCTTGGCAATGGTAATAATCTTGCCGGCGGCAGCTTCGTCAACCAGCTTCGACAGATTATTTTTCGCTTCGCCCAGAGGTACGGTCGTCATGTGGTTATCTCCATATTTTGGCCAAATATAGCCAAAACTACGTGCACTATCAAAGACGGCCAGACCGCTGGCTGAAGCAGTTCGCGCAGCGCGCGATATTTTGGGGTAAGTGAATTCCATGGCAGCTCTCTCAAAAAGATATCGTCAGAGTCTGCCGCAGCCTGCAGAGACCAGAAATACTGGCCCGGAAAATCAGAACGGACCTACCTATTTCTGTAAGGAAATTTCCTTCATAGCGACGTTCTTCTCGACTTGGAAAGGTCACCGATCCCAATACGGCACCGCTCCAAAACACTCCACAAAATAATCAATCACCGTGCGCACCTTCAGCGACAAGCGCCGGCTTCCCGGCCACAGCGCTGCAATTTGCTGGGGCTCCAATGTCGTCGCCACGTCGTACTCTGTCAGCACCGCCTGCAGAGTGCCCGCACGCAGACTGTCGCCGATCAACCAAGAGGGAAACACCACCAGCCCCAGCCCTTGTTCGGCGGCGAAGGTGAGCGTGTCGGCATGATTGCCGGTGATCGGGCCCTTGACGCTATAAGGTGTCCAGTCGCCCTGACCCTTGCGGAAGAACCAGCGTTGCTGGCCGGTAATGCCTTTGTAGGCCAGGCACTGGTGGTTGATCAGTTCGTCAGGATGTTGCGGTGTGCCATGTCGGGCCAGGTAGGCGGGGCTCGCGGCGATGCGAAAGCGTTGGGGCGCGAAGATGCGCGCCTGCATGCTGGAATCGTTGAGCACGCCGATCCGAAAAAGTAGATCGGTGCCGTCTTGCAGCGGGTCGACATAGGTGTCGGTTTGCTGGATATCCAGTTGCAGCCTCGGATAACGCCGGCACAACTCGCCCAGCCAAGGGGAGAGATGGCGCTGGCCGAACACCATCGGCGCATTGATGCGCACCAGGCCGCTGGGCTCGTTTTCCTGTTCCTGCAGCGCCTGGCCGGCGGCTTCCAGTTGTTCCAGCATCAAGCGCGCATGTCGTCCGAGCAAGCGCCCGGCCTCGGTGGGGCTGACGGCGCGGGTGTGACGGTAGAGCAATTGCTGGCCTAGGGCCTGTTCCATCAGCTGGATCTGCCGGGAGATGGAAGAGGGCGCCAGGCCCTCACGGCGTGCCACTTCGGAAAAGCTACCGAGGTCCAGCACGGCGACGAACAGGCGCAGTGCCTTGAAGCTCAGTTCATTCAAGCCTTGCATCATGCCTCCAGGCTGTGCGTTTTGCGCAAAGGTGTTGTTGGCATGCTCCCATTTATCGCACAGCACGGCCACCGGATAATGCGCGCCATCCAATCCTTTGTTGATGTGCAGGTGGTGTATGCAAGCAAGTTCCATCGAGGGCGTGGCGCCAGCCAAGCCGAAAAAAAACGGCCTGCGGCTACTGCTTTTGCCGCTGGTGATCCTGGCTGGCATGGGCCTGTCAGTTGAAGCCGGCCTGCTCGGGCCATTGGGTGTGCAGGTCGGGCATTTGTGGGCCACCTTGAGCATCTTTGGCGTGGGCTCGGCGATCCTGTTTCTACTGCTGTTGTTCAGTGGTCCGCGAAAGGGCCCGGCGTTGTCCGAGCTGCCGCGCTGGCAGTTGATCGGTGGTTTCCTGGGGCCGATCTACGTGGTGGTACTGACCCTGGCCACACCGCATATCGGTATTGCGATGACCATGATCGCGATTCTTTCGGGGCAAGTCGGCAAGAGCGTGCTGATCGACCATTTCGGCTGGTTCGGCGCGGCGCGCAAGCGGGTCAATGGCGAACGCTGGATTGCCTTGGCACTGATTGTGGTGGCACTTGTTCTGATTGCGAGAGGTTAAAGCGATGAACCTGATTTTGTTGCTGGTAGTGGTGGTCGCCGCAGGTGCGGTGTTGAGTGTGCAAGCCGCCATCAATGGTCGTTTGGGCCAGGCGGTGGGCGTGCTGCGTGGCAGCCTGGTGACCTTTGGCGTGGGGGCGATTGTCACTGCATTGATGATCTTGTTCTTTGAGCCGGCCCAGTCGATGAGCCTGCTGGATGTGCCGAAATGGCAGCTCACGGGCGCCTTGTTCGGTGTGGTGTACATGATGGTGATGGTCGGCGCGGTGCCTGTCGTCGGTACGGCGGTGGCGACGGTGGCGGTGATCGTCGGGCAATTGGGCATGGGCATGTTGATCGACAACTTCGGTTGGCTGGGCAATCCGGCGATTGAGTTGTCGGGTGCGCGGATCGTGGCGATGGTCTGCCTGGCCCTGGCGCTGCTGTTCATGTACCGCAGCAATACCCGCGCCGACTGACGGTTTGAACCATCGCCGGCGGGCCGCAGTCCTTCATTAAGGTGCCGGCGCCCGCCGCACCGGGACGACCACGAAAAAGGAGTCTGACCATGCCAGATAAAACCTGTGCCTGCCCACACTGCAAGTGTGTGCTGGGAGCTGACGCGGTAATGAAGGACGGCAAGGGTTATTGCTGTCAGGGCTGTGCGGAGCACCATGCCCATGGTGAGCCGTGTGCGGCGGCGACCGGGTGCGAATGCGCCAAGTCCGCCAAAGGCTGACGTGCTTGCGGGAGCCGGCCAGCCGGCTCCTATTGACGTTCGAGTTCGAGCCGCAGGCTATGGTCGGCCAGGTGTCGACGATGCTTGACCACGCCACGGGTGCGCCGTCCCTCCAGCGCAAACACCAACGTACGCGCATCACGTAGATCGTCCGGCAGCGGTTGGAATACCTTCAGTACCGTCCTGGTAGCTTGGTGTTGCAAGCTCACTTGGCATTCGACATGCCGGGTAATCGGCCCGAACAGGGTGTCCTGGGTGTAATCGATCCGTGCCTTGCCGTTGACCGACAGTATTGCATCCATGGTCTCTCTCCTTGATCAAGCCTGTAGCGCACGCTTCCGAGCTGCGCCGGTATAAGCCAATGATCTCCGTGGTCCGTAAAAATTCACTCGGATTGTCGAACGGTGGTCATTACCATGGCGGCTCACCCTTGATTGATGTGTACATCATGGCCCTGGCTGCGCCTCCCGACCTCAGTGATCACGCCGTCCCCGTGCAGCCCTTGGCGCGTACTTATCCGCGTGGGCTGTACGTTGAACCGCATAGCCATGACTGGGGCCAATTGCTCTATGCCATGAGCGGCGTGATGTGGGTCGAGACGCCGCACGAAGCCCTAGTGGTGCCGCCACAGCGTGCCGTCTGGCTGCCGCCGGGGGTGGAACATGGGATTCGCGTGGTGTCGGATTTGCAGATGCGCAACATCTACCTGCGCCCGGCCCTGGCAGCCACGTTGGACAGCCAGGTGCAGGTGATCGAAGTCGGTGGGTTATTGCGTGAGCTGATCGTCACACTGGTGGACGAGGGCGATAACGGCGATGTGGCGTATTACGAAGCGCTGGTCAGCCTGGCTTTGCTGGAGCTGCAGCGGGCGCGCCGTTCACCGATGCGCATCGCCATGCCGGTGGACGCCGACCGTCGATTGATCAGTGCGTGCCAGGCGGTCATGGCTGCGCCGTCCCTGGAGATCCCGTTCGAACAGCATGCCGAAGCTGCCGGCGCCAGTGTGCGTACCTTGTCGCGGCTGTTCCAGAATAACCTGGGCATGGGCTTTGCCGAATGGCGGCGCCAGGTGCAATTGGCCACGGCGGTGGCGGAGCTGATCCAAGGCCAGCCGATCAGTGCCATCGCACGTTCCCTCGGCTATTCCCCCAGCAGTTTCAGCGACATGTTTCGCCGCGAACTCGGCGTGGCGCCTTCGCAGTACGTCGGCTGACGGGTTTGGCCGAAATCCTGAAGCACTTGGCCGATGCTTCAGGATTCAGCGCTCTAGACTGAGCGCATCCACCCACAAGGCGCTGCCCCCATGAACTACCTGATTTCCCTCGCCATCGGCCTGTTTGTCGGCGTGATCTACGGCGCCTTGGATTTCCGTTCGCCCGCACCGCCGGCCATCGCCCTGGTGGGCCTGATGGGCATGCTGCTGGGTGAAAAGCTCTGGCCCATGGGCCGACAGCTGGTGGGCGCCTGGTTCTCCTGATCTCTCTCTTAACTTCGATGGATATTGGCCATGAAAGCACTGCAATTTTCCGCCACCGGCGACCTCGCCGCCCTGCGCTTCGTTGACGTCGCCACCCCGGTGCCGGCCGCCGGTGAAGTGCTGGTTCAAGTCAAGGCCGCCGGCCTCAACCCCAGCGACGTCAAAAACGTGCTCGGCCGCTTTCCCTACACCACCTTGCCGCGCATTCCCGGTCGCGATTTTGCCGGTGTGGTGGTGGAAGGGCCGCAGGCACTGCTGGGCCAGGAAGTCTGGGGTACCGGCCGCGACCTGGGCTTTTTCGCCGATGGCTCCCACGCCCAGTACCTCACCGTGTCGGCCAAGGGCGTGGCGCATAAGCCCAGCCATTTGAGTTTTGCCCAGGCCGCCAGCCTCGGTGTGCCCTATACCACCGCTTGGGATGCCCTGGAACGCAGTGGCGTGACCCAAGGCACGCGCCTGTTAGTGATTGGTGCTAATGGCGCGGTGGGCAGCGCGACCCCAATGTCATCAACCTAAGCTGCAGCCCTGCCCAAGGCAAGCCCCC
>NZ_AOHM01000084.1:0-552 GCF_000510895.2 Pseudomonas sp. FH1 | reverse complement strand
GGTTGCAGGCGCTCATCGTCGCCTTCCAGGTGTGCCAACTTGGCGTCGTTGCGCAGGGCCGCCAGGCGCGTTTTGGTGAAGGGCTTGCCGGCGATATCGCGTTTGTAGCGACCGGGGTAGTCGTAGCGTTCGTAATCCTTGTGCTGGTTGTTCAGGTCCTGGTCGCCAGTGGCGGTGTGCTGCTGGTTGTAGCGTGGGTGGGTGAAGGTGTAGTCGCGCTGTACCTGCACGGCGGTGCGCACTTGTTCGGTGTAGTGGAAGCGGTTCAGCGCCGGTTTAATGGAGTCGCCGCCGCCCATCGGCTGGTAGATCACCGGGCAATCCGTATGGGTGCCGATGGTACCTAGACCGCCGACGCGGTCGGTAAGAACGAGGGTGTGGCCGTCGGCGCGGTGTTCGAAGGTGTAGAGCAGGCCTTCTTCTGCGGCCAGGCGGGCGATGAAATCGAGGTCGGTTTCGCCGGCCTGCACGCAGTATTCGCGGGGTTGGTGCTCGAAGCAGATTTCGCTGCGGATGTCGGTCAGTTTTTGTTCGGCCAGCACGTTGGTGATG
>NZ_AOHM01000083.1:0-37284 GCF_000510895.2 Pseudomonas sp. FH1 | reverse complement strand
GTTACGCAGCGAGCCTGGAGAGTGTCTAGGAAACCCGGGGCGATTCAGGAGAAGGGTTCGACGCCTCTTATAAAACTAAGAAACTCGTCAACCTCAAGTACCCCATCGCCCTGAAGAAAATTGAGAACACACTGATGGATAAGAGACTCGAACTCCTCAGTGGAAGTTGGACATTGACTTACACCAGTCCCATTCGCATCGGCAAGAAATCTGTCTGTCGGAAAGTAGGACTCTAGAAGTCGAAGCACAGCATCGGCATTGCCAGAAATGGAATCCATTTCCAGCATCCTTGCGACCATGGGGTGATCTCGATTTACTCGATAACGAACCTCACCATTTTTGACATACCTTGCCCATACGGATTGCACCTCAGGCAGGTCTAGCGAAACGCCTTTCTTTCGATGTACTGAGAACGACCGCCGGTTGAAACGTTTGATGACATCCTGAAGACGACGCTTGAGTGCAGTCGGAAGCTGAGCATCTGACTTATCCACCGTGATTCGCCACTCGGAATCCAAAGTGTTAGGGAGGTCAACCCTAACCCTCGTGAGTTGTGAAAGCTCACCGTGTGGTACAAGTCTAAACCATGTACCGAATATGATAAGGCGCTTGTTTCGATAAACGTAAAACCCCTGATTTCGAACCATTCCCTCAGGGCCACCAAGCAGCGTCTGCTCCTCGACAGTGAGTTTCGAGAAGTGAGGCAGAACGTAGGGCTGGATACTGATGAAAGATCCGTTTGCTATCTTGATTTCTTCGGCATCCAGCGTCTGCGTTGCATTGTGGGAAGCCATGAATGGATCGATTGGACGCAACAGGCGACCATTGACAGAGATAGTCAAGCGCCGATCTGTCTCCCCTGCCAGATAGCGGTGAAATACTAATGAAAGTCTCTGGTTGGCATGTGCAATGGCATACGTAAGTGAATCATCGAAAGAGGAACTGACATCCCTATCAAGCACACGATCAGAACGGGTCCATATCACTTCCGTACCCGATTTCGACTTGCGGGGTTTAGCCAGCAGACACTCTGCTTCAGTTCCCTCCAGAACCTCCATCCCCCAATCGTCGATGTCATCAATATCCCATCGCGCGGCGTTGATGACTCCGTCACACCAAGAAACTACTGTCAGGACGCGAGCCTGAGACAGAGACGCTGATTTCAGTCCCCAACCAAATCTCCCGAGGTCATCCGGCTCCCGCTCATCGTTTGGATTAGCACTTGCGGGACGCATCGCGATCTTTAGCGTCTCCTGATCCATGCCCACTCCGTCGTCACGAACCCTTACGACAACATCACACTCGTCGGGCTCGAACGAGATATCCACACGAGAGGCCTTGGCCTTGATACTGTTGTCGATGAGGTCGGCGAGAGCTGCCGCTAGGTCGTAGTTGCCAAAACTTCGTGCGGTCGCCATCAGGTCCCTTGACTGGGGCGGATTCGCTATCCTCAATTCTCTCTCCTCAGTCCATCCAAACGGGCAATATGGCAACAAGCCACTGCAACATTATCCTTAGCCATCGCGCAGGTAAACCGCGACTTTCGTGCATGGAAGAATGTTGCCGCGACTGGTTGAGTCTTTAGGAGGAATGATCATCGGATATATGTCGAGATGCACGGCGCCCCAAATACAGTACGTCTTGGTGCATTGCTAGCGCCAAGATAGACCAGACTTTCCTTCAGCGATTATCGCTGCTCAGCAAATTGCGGCTTCTGCCCCAAAGAATTGCTCAGCCTACTCGATGGCCCCGCAGATAGGCACAAGGCAAACGAACTTATGACCTAAAGCGATAGAGAAGGGTGGAGTCGGGGCTCGCATCCACTGGCATATAAACCTAGTCACGTCTAAATACAGCACAACAGCCCCTAGCAACCTTAAACATCCCTTAGGCAGCATTGGCTTGAGGATTGCCGTATTCCAAACGGTATTCCATAACTCAATAAAATCAATAAAATCAATAAAATCAATAAAATCAATATCATAATAAATAAATTCAGATTCCCCCGGCCCACCAATTCGAAGCATCGACAAAACCCGCCCAGTGCGGGTTTTGTTGTTTCTGGGGCTTGAAAAGCCCGACTGGATAAACCTTCAGTATTTTCCTTCAAGCTATCGCGCCCTTGATGAACTAGCGCAACCCGCGTCACAACGCTAACTTCCTCCAGCCGCTGCTCATCAGCGACCGGCTTTGACAGGCCGAAAAGTGTAACCTTTCACACCCCTTGATAAGACGGCATGCTTGACGCACTCCGTTTCGTTCATGGCGGCTGTGCGTGGGGCATCTTCGGGTGCGCCGGGTTCCTACACTTCCGGTCTGTCAACCCGCGTACAGCTGCCACCCATTCCTGTTTGACAGCAGGGGGCGGTAGCTCCTTAAACAGTGTGGGAGCTTCATCATGAAAAAGATCACCCCCAATCCACCCTCCGCAACCCTCTTCACCCTCGCGCCAGACATCTCCCCCGAAACCCTGCTGATCCAAGCCAGCGAAACCCTCGCCTCACTCAACGCCATGACCACCGACCTGGCCTTCGAACTCGAAGGTGCCAGCCGTCATAAGCTGCTGGCCAGCCAGCAATTGATCGTGCTGAGCGAACTGTTGGTAGAGCGAGTACTGGTCCTCACCCAAGACACACCAGCATTCCAATAACAAAAAAAGGCCGAGGAAACTCGGCCTTTTGCTGTCATCTACCTCAGAAATCCCAACGCGTCGTGACCATCACATTGCGTGGGTCGCCGTAATACGCCGAGTCATAGAAGCCGATGTTGGTGAAGTACTTTTTGTCGAACACGTTGTTGACGTTAAGCGTGGCCGACAGGTTCTGGGTCAGTTGATAGCGCGCCATCACGTCCACTAGCCAGTATGGGTCCTGGGTGAATTTTTCTGAGCGGCCGCCACCGGGGTAGCCCCAGTTGCGCACGGTTTGCCAGCCCGCGCTCTGCCAGCGTGTGCCACCACCGAGGGTGAGTTTGTCCAGGCTGCCTTGGAGTTTGTAGCTGGTGTAGAGGGTGACTTGATCCTCGGGCTCCCAGGTCGCAACCTTTTTGCCATCAGCATCGCGGGCGATCTTGTGGGTGTAACCGGCTTGCAACTGCCAGCCTGGCGCGAGTTCGCCGGAGATTTCGGCTTCGTAGCCTTTGGTTTTGCTCTCGGTGCCCATGTACGCGTAATCGACGGCCGGCTGCGAGTTCCAGGCGGTATCGGCGATGGGGCGATTGGTTTCGTGCACCTCGAAGTAGGCGAGACTGGCGTTCAGGCGGCCATCGAAAAATTCGCCCTTGAGGCCTATCTCGTAGTTTTTGCCCTCGTCGGGTTGAAGCATGGTGTTGGTTCGATCGCGGTACTGGGTCTGCGGCTTGAAGATTTCGGTGTAGCTGGCGTAGGCGGTGAAGTTTTCGTTGAGGTCGTACGTCAGGCCGGCGTACGGCACTACCTTGCCGCTTTCTTCGGTGTCGCTGGTGCCGGTGACTTGATAGTTGGCAACCCGCGTGCCCAGCAACAGGTGCAGCGCGTCGGTCAGGCTGAAGCGCCCGGTGACATAGGTGCCGGTCTGGCGGGTGATTTCGTCACTGAAGCGGGATGCCTTACCCCACGCAGGCTCGATAGCCTCGCCGTGCCAGTTGTAGAAATCATAGGAGTTGTCGAAGTAGACGGGGTTACGGTAGTCCTTGCCCTTCCACCGCGAACTGGAAACGGACTGCCCGATCACCAGTTCATGCTCACGCCCGAACAGCTCGAACGGACCCGACGCGTACACATCCAGGCTGTCGCTGGTGGTGTCGCCGGTGTATTTGGCGGCATAGATCGAGCTGGCTGTCGCGGAATCCTGGGAGATGTAGCCCAGCGGTGCGTCATAGCCGTTGACCTGATGGTTGTACTGGCCTTTGGTGACCCAGCCGTTGTCGAAGCTGTGTTCCAGGGTGGCGAATACGGTGTGGCTGTATTGTTGCCATGAGCCCCATTTCGGCCCGTTGTTGAACGAGCGCGGCAGGTCGAGCTTGTTGCCGGTGGCGTCGAAGATGGTGCGGGTGCCGGTCCAGCTGGAACCTTTGGGGTCGCTGTCCTGGTAGTCGGCGCCCAGGGTCAGCAGGGTGTCCGGGGTCAGGTCGACTTCGAGGATGCCGTAGAGCACGCTGGTCTTGCGCGAGTAATGATCGAGGAACGATTTTTTGTCCTGATAGGCGGCCACTGCGCGACCGCGCACGTTACCGGTTTCAGTCAGGGGACCGCTGACGTCGACCTGTGAGCGATAGTTATCCCAGGAGCCCGCGCCCAGTTCGATGCTGCTCTTGAACTCGGAAGTCGGCTTTTTGCGGATCAGGTTGATGGTGCCGCCAGGGCCACCGGCACCGGTGAGCAGGCCGGTAGCGCCCTTCAGCACTTCGACGCGGTCGTAGATCGCCATGTCCGTCATGGTCTGGCCCGCTGAGTATTGGGCATCACGCAGGGTCGGTATGCCGTCGTACTGGAAGTTCTCGATGGAGAAACCGCGCGAGTAATAGTTGGTGCGCTCGGTGTCATAGGTCGACACGGTGATGCCCGGTGTGTGGCGCATTACGTCGTCGATGGATTTGAGGCCGAAGTCATCCATGACCTGGCGGGTCACCACCGAGATTGATTGCGGGGTTTCCCGTGGCGTCAGCACCAGCCGCGTGGCCGTGGCAATGGTGCCAGGAGTGTACGAGCCCGTACCTTCGGTGACAGTGCCCAGTTGGTTGGCGCTGACTTGGGTGGTTTGCAATTCCACCTTGCCGTCCTGGGAGACCGGTTTGGCCACCACGCGATAGCCGCCCGGCTCACGCTCTGCCTGTAAGTTCGCTGGGGCCAGCAGGCGCTCAAGGCCTTCATCCACAGAGAAATTGCCCTTCAAACCCTTGCTCTGAATGCCGGCAGCCAGCGCGGAATCGATACCGATCATCACACCCGTTTGCTGCCCAAACGCACCCAACACACGGTCAAGACTGCCGGGCGAAATGTCATACGCCTGGGGCTGGGATTGTTCCTGGGCGGGCGCCGCCGTGGCGGCCATGACACTGTGACTGGCGGTTGCCACCGATAAGCCGAGGATAACGGTGCGCAAAGCGCTGACGCGGCTGAGCATAAAGACTGTCCTGTCGTGAAAGGGTTGGGTGGACGCTTTTTTCTGCGTCTTACCCGTCTTGATGCTCGAGACTCAAAAAACTGCCACGCGATGTAAAAATAATTTCAGGTCAGGCCGGCACGACCGTGGCCAGGTAGCCAAACACCCGCTGCACGCGCACAGGCAACACCTTGGCCAGCAGGTCCAGGCTGGCCTCGGGCTGGTCCAGCGAGAACGAACCCGATACCTGCAAGCCCGCCACTGCAGGATCGCAGCGCAGCACGCCGCGACGGTAGCGATCAAGTTGCTCAAGCACCTCGCGCAGTGGCATGCGCTCGGCAATCAACAGGCCTTGGGTCCAGGCTTCGACGCCGGATGACAGGGTGGCGAGCGGCCCGCCCTGCAGACGGTCGAAACTCAATTGGTGGCCCATGCCCAGCAGGAGACTCGCGCCGTGCGAAGGTTCGATGGAAGCGCTGCCCGCCAGCATCTGCACCTGCGTACCCTGCTGGCGGGGCAAGTCGTGGCTGATGATCATCCGCGACAGCGCCGCCGGGCGTATCCACCCATTGGCCGTCTGGACCGCAGTGCCAGTGCTTGCCCCAGTACTCAACAACAACCTGCCGAGATTGAGTGCCAGGTGCGCACCACGAATATCCACAGCGGTGCGGGTATCCAATTGCAACTCGCCGTTATCGGCCAGGCGCAGATGCCGTCGCTCCCCGGTAGCGGTGTGGTAATCGCTGAACAGCTCCGGCAACAGCACCCGCTCGCGCACGCTCAGGCCAAGCGCGGTGGCTACGCTCAAGCCAGCGAACCCCTTGAGGAGCGTGCGCCGCGACGGAACACTGCGTGCCCGCAGCAATTGTCGGGCATTGGACGCAGGCAGCGCCTGGGTGTTGAGGCGCATATCGCGGCTGAGCCCGGCCAAACGCTGCCAGGCCAGTTCATGTTGCGGGTTCTCGTTGCGCCATTGCTGGCAGGCATGCTGCTCAGCGGCGCCGCAGGTGCCAGATTGCAACGCGACCATCCAGTTCAAGGCCTGGTCCAGCACGCATTCGTCCAAGGGTTGATCGTTGGCAGACTTGAAGCGGTTCATGCCGCGTACACCGCCAGGTAGCAATGGCGATAGGCTTTGAGCATGGCTTTTTGCACCACATTCACGCTGAGGTTCATGCGTTCGGCGATCTGTGGATAAGTCAGGCCATCCAACTGGGACAGCAGGAAAATCTCGCGCACCTTGCTGCCCAGCCCATCCAACACCTGGCCAACGGCATCCAACGCTTCAAGTACCAACAGACGGGTTTCCGGCGAAGGCATGTGTTCGGGCTCCAGGACTGTCAGCGACTGCTCATAGGCACGCTCCAGCGCCTGACGACGGAAATACTGCCCACACAAACGGCTCGCGACCGTCGTGAGATACGCACGCGGCTCACGGAAAACCGGCACGGTGCCGCTGCTCAAGATCCGCACAAAGGTATCCTGCGCCAGGTCCAGGGCCTGCTCCTGCCCGCCCAACTTGCGCCGCAGCAACTGCACTACCCAGCTATGGTGCTGGGCATAGAGCTCGCCCACGACCTGATGGGCAGAAGAAGATGAGGCCATCGGTGTGATATCCAGGGGACGGCTGCGAAAAGTCACACATGATAATACTTCTCATTAGAGACAGGTTAGGAGTTTCTTACTGAGCGTGGCACCTGCCCTCTTGGACTCACCCGTACTTCCCATTACCCTGCTCTCCTCTATCAGACATCCGGAAGTCCGATACCCGTGTTCAAGCCACTCGCCGTTCTCACCCTCGCCTGCGCTCCTCTGCTTGCCACCGCCGCCGACCTGGCCGGTGTCTGGACGGGCACCTTGGGCAAATCCGCGATCACCGTCTGTTTCAATGGAGCCCACGGCGCCAATGGCAGTTACTACTACCAACGCATTCTCACGCCCATTCAACTGACCCAAGCCAACGCCAGCGAGCCCTGGGTGGAAGAAGGGCAAACCGGTTTCTGGCAGTTGGACGACCCGCAAGGCGACACGTTGACCGGCAGCTGGAGCAAAGCCATTGGCGGCAAAAGCCTGGTGCTGATGCTCAAACGCGCGGACACGGACAGTTGTGCCAGCGACACCTATAACAACCCGCTTGAGGCCACGCCGCCTGCGGTGAAGGTCGAGAAGAAGACCTTCGCCGAACACGCCTATCAGGTGAAGACCCAAGGCGGGCAGGTCATCCTGAAACTCGAAGGCGACGGGGAAGCCATCGATAAGATCAACCGGGATCTCGCGCGCATGGCCATCAATCCGGATGGCCAGACCGATTTTTATAGAGAGCGGCGTAACTCACTGGACCAAAGCGGCAGCACCAGCACCAGCGAGATCACGGTGGAACCGTTCTACTGGTCATCGCACTGGATCACCGTGCGTTTCTATCGCTGGTCAGCGGGTTACGGGCGCGGGGGGATCAGTTGGGGCCTGCACAGTTGGAACCTGCAAACCGGTGAAAAGGTCGACCCCTGGACCTGGCTGGGCGGCCATGAGCAATGGGACAGCCCCTATTCCGGCCAGGTCAAACTGCCCGCCACCTTCAGCGCCTGGCTGGCCAAACAAACCACCGTCGACGAAGGGTGCCCGGCCGTGACCAGTTACTCCACCTTCGACTTGAGCTTCAACACCCAGGGCCTGCAACTCTCCACACCCGCCCAAGGCGATGGCTGTGACAACGAACTGAGTTTCACGTGGGAGCAATTGGAACCGGTGCTGACGGCCCAAGGCAAAGCTGCTGTGCCCAGCTTGAAAGCACCCTGAGGAAGCATTCAGCCTTACAAAAATCCAACACTCGTTCACGAAATATTCAGAAACGCCCACGGATACTAGCCCATTGCAATGACCGTTCCCCCGGACGGTCCTCCTGCCCTGGTAGCCACACTCCATGACGCGTCCTGCTCCCCTGCTGCTCCTGCTTGCTGGTCTGTTGTTCTTCTTTGCCCTGGGCAACCATGAGCTGCAAGGCTCCACCGAAGCCCGGGTCGCCGGGATCGCCATGGCCATGCACCTGGACAATAACTGGGTAGTGCCTCAGTTGTTTCGTGAGCCGTTCCTGGAAAAACCGCCTTTGAGCCTGTGGATCGACGCTGGGGCTATTCGCCTGTTCGGCGGCAGCACCTGGGCGGTGCGCCTGGCTTCGGCGTTTGCTGGATTGTTCAGCGTGATGCTGCTTTACACCATGCTGCGCCGGTTCGGGCGACCGCAGACGCTGGCGTTCAGCGCCGCGTTGATTCTGGCGACCATGGCCAGTTATTGGAGCAACGCGCGTGGCGTGGGTGAGGACTCGCTGCTCACCCTCGGCGTGACCACTGCGCTGCTGGCGTTCTACCAGGCCGTGCGGCCCGATCGCCAAGGCTCCAGCACCGGCGCATGGGCACTGTTTACCGCCGGGATGGTGATCGCCACCCTCAGCAAAGGCGTACTGGGCCTGGCCATGCCGGGCATTGTGATTTTTGTGTACCTGGCCAGCACCAGCCTGATGGACAAACGCCTGCAGATTGGTGACTGGCTCAAGCCCGCGCTGTTTACCTTGCTGGCGCTGATACCGCTGGTGATCTGGCTGGGGTTCCTGTTCCAGCGCGGTGGTATGCAGGCGGTGGCCGAAGTGTTGCTGACCAACAGCGTCGGTCGTTTCAGCGGCTCGTTTGTCGAGGCCGGGCATTACGAGCCGTTCTACTACTACATCGCCAAGCTGCCCGAGGCGTTCCTGCCGTGGAATATCCTGGTGTATCTGGGCCTGTGGCACTTCCGAAAAAGCCTGGTGCGCAATCGCTACCATCTGTTCTTCAGCGTCTGGCTGGTGGCGCAGTTCACCCTGCTGACCCTGGCGTCGAGTAAACGCACCGTTTACCTGATGGCACTCACCCCCGCCGCCGCCGTCCTGGCCGCAGAATATGCGCGGGTGCTGCTGGACTGGCTGAAAACCCACAAACCCGCGCTGCATAAACATCACAGAACCGTGGTGGGCGGGGTGTTTACCCTGGCCGTGGGTTGCTACTTGATCGCCGCCTTCTGGTTCGCGCCCAAAGCCGATGTACGCCAGTCGTTCGTACCGGTGATCAGCCAGGCCCAGGCATTCAGAGACGAAGGTAAGGAAGTGGTGTTGTTCCAGCCCAACGAGCGCATCGCCGGGGCCAGCGTGTTCTATCTGCAGGCCTATTTGCCGATCCTGCAAACCGAAGCCGAGTTGCACCGCTATCTCGGTGCCAAGCCCGGCAACATTGCGTTGCTGGACCATACCAACGACCTGACCACCCCGGTGAAGGTGATCAAGCAGATGTCGATCAATCGCCAGCCTTACTACTTCGTCGAGCAGTAAGGCTGGCGCGGGGCATCAGTGCTTGGTGAGCTTGTCCAGGTAACCCATGGCAAACGCCGACACCACGAAGGTCATGTGGATGATCACGTACCACATCAGGTGCTGCGGATCGACGTTCTTGGCGTCCATGAAGATACGCAGCAAGTGGATGGACGAAATCGCCACGATGGAGGCCGCCACTTTCATCTTCAACGACGAAGAGTCCATGGTGCCCAGCCAGTTGAGTTTTTCTTTGTTCTCATCGATATCCAGCTGCGAGACGAAGTTCTCGTAGCCGGAGATCATCACCATCACCAACAAGCCGCCGACCAGCGCCATGTCGATCAACGACAACAGCAACAGGATCACTTCAGCTTCCAGCATCGTGAAGATATTGGGAATGACGTGAATGATTTCCTGGAAGAACTTCAGCGCCAGGATCAACAAGCCCAAGGACAGCCCGAGATAAATAGGCGCCAGCAGCCAGCGTGAGGCGTACATAGTATTTTCGATGAAGCGTTCCATGGGATCTCACACAGCTTGTTTAAAATGGCGGCGAGTATACCAGCCGCCACAAGACACCTGTAATCGCCGGAAAACTGACCTGTGCGGCATCTGTAAGAGAATTTTTCTGCTAGTGTCGAGCCCAATAACAACTCGGCTCGATGACGTCGGACAGGAAAAACTCAGATGATGGATGTGCGATCCCCTTTGGCCTGTATCGGCCTGTGCGCGGCATTGCTGCTGGCTGGCGGCTGCTCCCCCAGCGACGAGCAGAAGCAGACCACCCTCGAAGAGAAAACCGCCAAGTTCGAACAATCCCTCGACAGCATCCAGGACCCCAAGCTACGCGACGCCGTCGCTGACCTCGGCGGTTCGCTGCTGTTGCTGGAGCGGGCGCGGGTCAAACTCGCCACCAAGCCCATCGAAGCCGAATACGGCGAGGACACCCTGGCCCTGCTCAAGCACTACCCCACACCCCAGGCGCTGGTGGACACCTACATCAATGGCCTGTTCGTGCTGCGCAAGACTTCCCACTCCGACTATCTGACCGACCTACAGCCGGTTTTCCCCTTCAACTTCAACGTCCCCGACCAGTTCCCGTTCCCTCACGGACTGGAATGGCAGTCGGTGACCCTGAGCAACAACAAGGTCATCCCTTTCCAGCCGGAATGGTCGGAAACCGATCCGGGCATCCAACTGAGCCCCAGCAGCTCGAACCTGACCAACCCCGATGACCTGACGGTGACCTACCCGTTCATCGAGGGCATCGAGACGGAAAACAAGAGTCAGCCTCAGCCTGTCAGCCTCAAGGGCACGGTTGAAGTGGTCGCGCCGGGCAAGGTGCTGACCTTTGACCTGTCGAAAAAGGACGTGGGCCACAAGCGCACCGAAGGCAACATCACCCTCAACCTGGTCTTGCTGGAAAAAAACTACGCCGAGATCGAGCTGACCAACAGCCAGCCACTGGCGCCGGAAGTGGGCGACGAATCGCCGAATCCGTTGCTGGTGCAGGCGCGGGACGCCACCGGGCAATTTCTCACGCGCTCGGGTTCGATCAACGAAAGCAGCGCCCAAGTCGCGTTCTACGAGAAACAACTGGCCGAGATGCAAAAGCAGAAGGCCTGGTCGGAAGCGTTCGAAAAACAGTTGACCGACGAGCAGAAAGCCTTCGAACGCAAGCAGAGCAGCCATTACGCCAAGGTGTACTTCAATGGCGTGATCGACAACCTGCAAGTCAACGTGCTGGATTTCTCCACTGCCACACGTACCCGCAAAGACCTCGACCTGCCAGTGCTGCGCTTCGACAAGAACAGCCTGCAGAAAACCGTACAGGCCCTGCCGATGCCGGTCACCGTGTATGACGACAGCGCCGCCAGTTGGCTCAAAGACGCAAGCATGACCGAAGACCAGCTGAAAAACAGCGTGACCATCAGCCAGTCGGTCGAAGACGCCAGCGCGGCGCACATCGTGTTCGACCACCCGTTCACCTTCAATGACGACCTGGTGGGCAGCGAGCGCAACAGCAGTGAATCACCGGTGACCTTCTTCACCGCCGACGAAAAAGGCGAGCGGGGCGAGCCGATTGAACTGCCAACCGAGGCCTTCGAACTGAACCCGGCGCGTGGCACCCTGACCTATGACCTGAACCTGTTCCCGGAAAACCCGGCCTTTGTGGTGGGCTCGATTCCGCTGTTCCTGGCGACCATCGATAAAAACGAGATTGACGCGAGCAAGCTGCCCAAAGGGCTCGAACTCAAAGACAACGCGCTGATCGTCGACCAGAAGGCCTTCCCCGCCGACAGCTGGCGCTTCTACGCCAAGGACGCCAGCGGCAATTACCTCAAGGAAATCCTCGGCGTCAGCCACCGTGCCGAGGAATACGGTACGGCGATGTTTGACGTGCATTACTTCTACGGCCAGCCGACCACCCTGGAAAGCTACCAACGCACCGACCTGAGCACCGTGCAATACGGCTTTGAGGTCAAGCTGGACAAGCCCGAGAGCAAATAGCGGTCAGTGCTGGGTGTTACCGTTCAGCGCTCGCAGATGGGCCTGCATGTGCAGGCACCAGATCTGCGGGTCAGCCGCCGTCTCATAGCCGTGCTGCGTCAGGCTGTCGACGATGGACTCCAGCATATTTTCCGCCACGAAGGGCCCTGGAAACGGGCCTTGGGACTTGATGGTGGAAGGCTGTTCACCGGTCATTCCAGCGGCAAACAACAACGTCCACATCCCGTTATCCCCCGCGAGAGGGCGAATGGAACATTCGATACGGGTGACCAGGCCGAAGCACTGGCGGGTGAGGCAAAGGTTGCGCGGCATGGCGGCGACCCTCGGTAGATCGGTGTTCAACCTGCGCCTGGGCGAGGCTGTTTCTATCCCGCGACTCCTGTGGATATCCCTTGAGCACAGAATAGAAGAAAACCACGACAAACCAAGGTTGTAGAGACCAACGGGCGTTGGCCCCCAACCCAAGTCAATTTAATGACGATTTAGCCATCAGGTCGGCTTGGCTTCGGCCAGCGCCTGCTGTGCCAACTCCTTCTCCGCTTCCTTGAGGTCTTCCTCACTGATCATCTCGGCAATCGCGCGCAACCGCTCGACCACGCGCGCGTTCACCGTGCCTTCCGGGAACTGCCCCTCGGCATCCGGCTCACCGGCATCCTCACCCACCAGCAGGCTCAGCGCCTCGTCGGCCTGGCGCACCGCATAGATATGAAACTGCCCGGCGCGCACGGCCTGTAGCACCTTCTCATCGAGCATCAATGTGGCAACGTTGGCCTGGGGAATGATCGCACCCTGCTCGCCGGTCAAACCGCGCGCTTCACACAGGCGGAAGAAACCTTCGATCTTCTCGTTGACCCCGCCCACCGCCTGCACTTCACCAAACTGGTTGATGGAGCCGGTGATGGCAAAGCACTGCTTGAGCGGCGTTTTCGACAACGCCGAGATCAAGGTGCACGCCTCGCCCAGGGACGCACTGTCGCCGTCCACATAGCCGTAGGACTGCTCCAACGCGATACTCGCCGAGATCGCCAGCGGGAATTCCTGGGCATAGCGGCTGCCCAAATAACCCGTGAGAATCATCACACCCTTGGAGTGGATCGGCTGGCCGAGGTTGACCTCACGCTCGATGTCGACAATACCGCTGCCGCCCGGATACACCGTGGCGGAAATCCGCGCCGGTACGCCGAAGGCCGAGTCACCGACTTCCAGCACCGTCAGCCCGTTGCACTTGCCCACCGCCGCACCGGCCGTGTCGATGAGGATGACCCCGGCGAGCATGTCGTCGAGAATCCGCGCCGACACGCGCCCGGTGCGCGTGGCCTTGGCCTTGAGGGCGCGCTCGATATGGCCGGCATCGGTCATCTCGTCGCCCGCCAGGTGGCGAATGAAATCCGCCTCGCTGACCAGCTGGAACAAATCACCAATGCGCGCCGACAAACGGCCTTGGTGCTCTGCCAGCCTCGCGCTGTAAGTGGCCAACCGCGCCACCGCATCCGACGTCAGCGGCGCCATGCCTTCTTCCGAGGTGCGGGTTTTGAGCAACTGGGCAAACTGCTCCAGGCTTTCGTCGACCATCGGGATGTCTTCGTCGAAGTCCACCAGTACGCGGAACATCTCTTGGAAATCCGGATCAGCGTCCTGCAACGCGTAGTACAACTGGCGCGAACCGATGATGATCACCTTGACCTGCAACGGGATCATCTGCGGGTTGAGGGTCACGGTGGCCAGGCGGCCCAGTTCGCCCAGCGGTGATTCCATCTTCAGTTTGCGCGACTGCAGGGAACGCTTGAGCGCGTCCCACACAAACGGCTCGCTGAGCATTTTTTCGGCTTCCAGGATCAGGAAGCCGCCGTTGGCACGGTGCAGCGCGCCCGGACGCAGCTGGCGATAAGTGGTGTAGAGCGCGCCCTGGTCGGTGCTGTATTCGATGCGGCCGAACAGGTTGTCGTAGGTCGGGTGCGGTTCGAACACCACCGGGGCACCACCGTTGACCGGATGGCCCACCACCAGGCTTGGACAGTACTGTTCTTCCAGCAGCTTGCGCGCCTGGGCGTCGGTCTTGGCGTCGTCCACCAATTGCTCGACCACGGTCTTGAGCAGGTACACCTGCATGGCTTGCAGGTAACCGCAGACAGCGGCGTTTTCTGCGTACTTTTCCGACAGCGGTGCAAGCAACGGCTGCAGCGCCAGGGTAATGGTTTCTTCGTTGAACTGACGCAGTTGGTTGTTTGACTCACGCTTCCACTGCGGCAGGCTGGCCAGTTCTTCGTTGAGGCGCTCTTCCAGCTCGGAAATGTCGGTGTGGAAACGCTCGCGATCGGCTTCCGGCAACTGCGAGAACTCGGCCTCGTCCAGCGCCTTGCCGTCGAGCATCGGCGTGAAGGCGATGTTGGTGCTGTCACGGTAGAGCGCCACGTCCTTTTCCAGGGCTAGGCGTTCGATCACGTCCAAGGCTTTGTCGTAGCGCTGGTTGAAAGCACGGTCGATGGCGCTTTTGCGCTGTTGATACGTCGGGTGTTCGAAGACCGCCGGGAAGGTGGCGACGAGGTTGTCGACCAACCCGTTGATGTCGTTGATGAACGCCGCCGCAGCGCCGCCCGGCAATTCCAGGGCACGGGGTTCGCGAGGCTCATCGAAATTATTCACGTAGACCCAATCCGCCGGGGTCTGCAGGCGCTTGCCTTCGGCTTTCAGGTAGCGTTTGACGAACGAAAAGCGGCCGGTACCGGGCTCGCCCATGACAAACACGTTGTAACCGGGGCGTGGCATGGCCACACCGAACTGCAAGGCTTCAACCGCACGTTCCTGGCCAAGCACACCGCGAAAGGGCTCCAAATCATTGGTGGTCGAGAAGCTGAACTGTTCAGCGGAGAAAGGGCGAGTCAGCGCTTCGGGCGCTAGACGCAAGCTGGCAGCAACAGGATCAGGCATCGGGCTTCCTTACATCAGGCGGGGCAGATGACGGCATTCTGGCTCCCGGTCACGCGCTCTGGCAAGGCGCGCTTTCGGGAAAGCATAGACGTGGGAGATGACCTGCAGAAATATCGCGACATCGCTGATTGTTTTATAAAAATGCACGGAACCCTTGGAACGTGCCTAAACTCCAAACTGCGCGGGTTGGACTAATAACTGGCCCCTAGGGCGCTGCGACGCGCCTGAACCCTTGTCCATTGGTTTGCACACAAAGAGAACAAAGCTATGAAACGGATCCTTCTCGGTACTCTCTTCACCGTCGTCTCCCTCAATGCAATGGCAGAAGCACCAGGTGGCCCGAACTGCGGTTGGGGCAACATGTTGTTCGAAGGCCAGCGCGGCACGCCAGCTCACTTCCTGGCTTCCACCACCAACGGTACTTCGGGTAACGCCACCTTCGGCATGACCTCGGGCACCAACGGTTGCAGCACCAACAGCGCCCTGACCTACGGCGGCAAGTCCTGGATTGCCATGAATGGCATGATGAACGAGCTGTCCGAAGACATGGCCAAGGGTAACGGCGAAGCGCTGACCACCTACGCCGTGGTACTGGGTGTGGCACCGGAAGATCGCGAGCACTTCGCGGCCGTGACCCACGAGCACTTCCAGCAGATCTTCAGCAAGGCTGACGTGACCGCTGACGACGTGCACAACAACACCATTGCGGTACTGAAAAGCGATGCCCGTCTGGCGAAATACGCAACCCAGGCTTAAGCTCGACCCGCCCGCGCCTACCCAGGCGCGGGCACTATTTTTTGGACCCGCCTCCCCTTTGGGTCTCTTTTATATCCGACTTAAGTTGCCCCTATGCTCAAACGCTTTGCCTGGATGGCACTCTTCGCCTGCGCCCCGCTGTACGCGGCCCCGCACCTTGATGATCAACGTTTGCAGCAATTGGCCAACGATCCGTTCTGGCTTTCCCTGGGCCATTACGAAGCCGGCAAGATCAGTGGCTGGCGCAGTTATGTCAGCGACAAGAAATTCTTCCTCGCGCCCGATGGCGCCCACCACCCGGACGCCGAACTCAAGGCCACCGTTGATGCGCTCTACGCACCGGCCAGCCTGGGTGAAAAACACGCCCAATGCGTTTACCCCGCTCGGACCCGCTGGCTCAAGGATCAGTTGCACCTCACTGACCTGCCTGCCGTGGACTGCACAGAATTCAAGCAATGGTTCAAGGACGTCGCCCCCCATAGCGCGGTGATGATCTTCCCGGCGGCCTACCTCAACAGCCCGTCGTCGATGTTCGGCCACACGCTGCTACGCATCGACCAGGCCGACGTGCAAAGCAACAACACTGCCCTGCTCAGCTATGCGATCAACTTCGGCGCCTACATCGAAGGCTCCGACAACAGCATTCTTTACGCCTGGAAAGGCCTGATGGGCGGTTATCCCGGCCTGTTCGCCCTAGTGCCTTATCAGGAAAAGCTGTCGGAGTACCGCAGCCTTGAGAACCGCGACCTGTGGGAATACCGCCTGAACCTCACGCAAGTCGAGACCGAACGCATGGTCGAGCACGTGTGGGAGCTCAAGCAGATCCAGTTCGACTACTTCTTCTTTGACGAAAACTGCTCCTATCGCCTGCTGGAACTGCTGCAAGTGGCGCGTCCCGGCCTGCGTTTGACCGAACAATTTCCGCTCACCGCCATCCCGACCGACACCGTAAAGGCCGTGAAAGACGCAGGTCTGGTAGAGAAGATCGACTACCGTCCTTCCCGTGAACGCGAGTTGCTGGAGCGCGCCAAGCCGCTCGACAGCGACGAGCAGCAATGGGTATTGAAGGTCAGCGACGACCAGAAGCAATTGCAGGACCCCGCCTTCAAGGCCATCGCTAAAGATCGCCAGGCACTGATCATCGACGCCGCCTACCGCCTTGGCCGCTACCGCGCCAACGGCCTGGAGCGCGACACCGCCCGCTCCCAGCGCAGCTTCGAACTGCTGCGCGCAATCAACCAGAACCCGGCGCCCGACCTTAAGATCACCCCGCCCGGCCTGCCTGAAAACGGCCATGAATCACGCACCTGGCAAGCCGGCATCGGTACCCGTGGCGACAAGGCATTCGGTGAATACGGCCTGCGCATGGCCTACCACGACCTCAACGACAACGCCGAAGGTTTCCCCCTGGGCGCACAGATCGAAATCCTGCAGATGAAACTGCGCCAGTACGAAGGCAACCACTGGCAACTGCAGCAACTGGACCTGGCCACCATCCGCTCCCTGACCCCGCGCAACGCCTTGTTGCAGCCATGGTCATGGCAAGTCACCGGCGGCCTGGAACGCGTACCGGGCAAACACGACGACGAAACCCTGGTCGCCCACGTCAACGGCGGCGCCGGCGGCACCTGGCAACTGCGCGACGACATGCTCGGCTTCGCCCTCGGCACCGTGCGCGTGGAGCACAACAACGACTTCAACGAAGCCATCTCCCCCGCGGCCGGGTTCAATACCGGCGTACTGTGGAAAAACCCGTTGGGTAACCTGAGCCTGGAAGCCAAGGGTGATTTCTTCACCAATGGCGAAGTGCGCCGTAGCATCAGCCTGAACCAGCAGTGGGAATTATCGCGCAACCTGGGACTGCGCCTGAGCGCACAGCGTGAGTACAGCCACTTGTCGACGCCGGTGAATGAAGTGATGCTTGAGGTGAAGTGGTATCACTACTAACTAAAGCCTGGCCGAGATCAAAATGTGGGAGGGGGCTTGCCCCCGATAGCGGAGTGTCAGAATCAGATGTACTAACTGACACACTGCCATCGGGGGCAAGCCCCCTCCCACACTTGGCGCGCGTCTATTCAGACACTCACCGCAGCCCAACACCTTTCTCACCTCCCTTTCACACCTCCCCGACAATTCTCTATCTAGACTTCTCCCCATCAGCCGTGAAACGGCCAGGGAGTACGCCATGTGGCGGTATGCGGTAATGCTGTGTGCAGTAGCGTGGTTGGCCGGTTGCCAATCGACCCATGAAGATTTGCTGGCCAAAGGTTATCCACCGGCGTTTGCCGATGGTTTTGATGACGGTTGCAGCAGCGGTCGCCAGGCTGCTGGGGTAATCAGCGGGGAGTTTCGCAAGAATGTGCCGCGTTATCTGAAGGACCGTGAATACGCCGAAGGCTGGGAGGACGGTTTCCGTCAGTGCAAGGCCATGCGCGAGAACGAAGAGTTGCGTGACTACAAGGACAACCACTGGGATGACCGCGAGCGCGCCTGGCAACAGGAGAAAAACCGCGACGCCGCCAGGGCCTATCGTTCGCAATAGGTCGTTTCCAGACATCCAGCGAAACTAAAGCGCGGCGACCATGGCCCAAACTCCAGAGAGGGAGAACGTCATGAGCCGAGCTTTTGTAAACGAGGACAACGCCGCCGCCCAAGCTGATCAGCCGGTGGAACGTCAGGTGAGCGAGCAGCCCAATCGCCTGACTGCACAAGGGTTAGCGCAATTGCAGGCCAAGGTTGCAAAGTTGCAGCACGAGCACAGCGTTGAATCCGCCAAGGGCGATAAACAGCGCCAGGCCGACCTTGAGCGGGATTTGCGCTACTTCAACCAGCGGGTGCAAAGCGCCCAGGTGGTCGCGCCGGCCACCTCCACCGACAAGGTGCAGATCGGCAGTTGGGTGACCTTCGCCAATGAGCAGGACGAACAACAACGCATCCAGTTGGTTGGTGAAGACCAGGCCGATGCGGGCGCAGGCTTGATCAACTGGAGTTCGCCCCTGGGCCGCGCCTTACTGGGCGCCCAGGTGGGTGACGAGGTGCTGTGGCAGCGCCCCGTCGGCGATCAGTTGATCGAAGTGCTGCGGATCGAACCCGAGGCTTAGACGATGCCTTGGGCCAGCATCGCGTCGGCGACTTTGACGAAGCCGGCGATGTTCGCGCCTTTCACGTAGTTGATCCGGCCGTTTTCTTCGCCGTAATGCACGCAGGCATGGTGGATCGACTGCATGATGTTGTGCAGCTTGCTGTCCACTTCACCGGCGGTCCACAGCAGGCGCATGGCGTTTTGCGACATTTCCAGGCCACTCACGGCCACGCCGCCAGCGTTAGAAGCTTTACCCGGCGCGAACAGGGTGCCCGCCTCGATAAAGATATCCACAGCCTCGAGCGTGGTCGGCATGTTGGCGCCTTCGGCCACGCAGATGCAGCCATTTCGCAGCAAAGCGCGGGCGGCGTCGGCATCCAGTTCGTTCTGGGTCGCGCAAGGCAAGGCGATGTCGCAAGCCAGTTCCCATGGCGTCTGGCCTTTGCGGAATTCCAGGCCGAAACGCTTGGCCAGTTCGCTGATGCGGCCGCGCTGGACGTTTTTCAGCTCCAGCAGGGCCGACCATTGCTCTTCGGTCAAACCGCTTTCGGCGTAAAGGGTGCCTTCGGAGTCGGACAGGGAAATCACCTTGCCGCCCAGGTCCATGACCTTGCGCGCCGCGTATTGCGCCACGTTGCCCGAACCCGACACCGCCACGCGCTTGCCTTCAACCTTCTGGCCGTTGCGCTTGAGCATTTCCTCGGCGAAGTACACGCAGCCGAAACCGGTGGCTTCAGGGCGGATCAGGCTGCCGCCGTAGGTCATGCCCTTACCGGTCAGCACGGAGGTGAACTGGTTGCTCAGACGCTTGTACTGGCCGAACAGGAAGCCGATCTCACGGGCGCCCACGCCGATATCGCCGGCCGGCACGTCCACGTCCGCGCCGATGTGGCGATACAGCTCGCTCATGAAGGACTGGCAGAAACGCATGACTTCAGCATCGCTCTTACCCTTGGGGTCGAAGTCCGAGCCGCCTTTGCCGCCCCCCATGGGCAGCGAGGTCAGGGAGTTCTTGAAGGTCTGCTCGAAGGCGAGGAACTTCAGCACGCCCAGGTTCACCGATGGATGGAAGCGCAGGCCACCTTTATACGGGCCGATGGCGCTGTTCATCTGGATACGGAAACCGCGATTGACCTGGACCTTGCCATGATCATCCACCCACGACACCCGGAAGGTAATCGCGCGTTCCGGCTCGCAGATACGCTCCAGGATGCCCGAGGTCAGGTAGTGGGGGTTGGCTTCAAGAAACGGCCACAGGCTGCGTAGGACTTCTTCCACAGCCTGGTGGAATTCCGGCTGGTCGGGGTCGCGTTTCTTGAGGCGGGCAAGGAAGGATTCGACGGATTCGATCATGAAAAGTCTCGGCAAATTTTTAGTTGTTAACGGAGATTGAGCCGGACTTTATCAATTCATTCCGCACTGCGACAGGGCAAAATGTCGCCTTTGTGAATTTAAATGGTGCGTTTTATATAACTGTATCCAGTTTCAGGGACTTTTATGCACCCTTTCAGGGAGCAAGCACGAACCGCGCGCACCATCAAATCCCAGGCAAAAAAACGGAGCCCGAAGGCTCCGCTCTTTCAAACCACCAACCCGAATCAGGCCAGTTTTTTGTGACGCACACGGTGCGGCTGGGCAGCAGCGTCGCCCAAGCGCTTTTTACGGTCCGCTTCGTACTCGGTGTAGTTACCTTCGAAGAACACCGCTTGCGAGTCGTCTTCGTACGCCAGGATGTGGGTCGCGACGCGGTCAAGGAACCACCGATCGTGAGAGATCACAATGGCGGCGCCCGGGAAGTCCAGCAGGGCTTCTTCCAGGGAGCGCAGGGTTTCAACGTCGAGGTCGTTGGACGGTTCGTCGAGCAGCAGGACGTTGCCGCCCTCTTTCAGGGTCAGGGCCAGGTGCAAGCGACCGCGCTCACCACCGGACAGGTCCTTGACGAACTTCTGCTGGTCGCCGCCCTTGAAGTTGAAACGGCCGACGTAGGTACGCGACGGGATTTCATAGTTGCCGATGCGGATCTGGTCGGAACCGTCGGAAATCTGCTGGAACACGGTCTTGCTGCCGTCCAGGTCTTCACGGCTCTGGTCCACACAGGCAAGCTGCACGGTTTCGCCGACTTCGATGGTGCCCGAATCCGGGGTTTCCTTGCCCATCAGCATGCGGAACAGCGTGGATTTACCCGCACCGTTACCACCAATAACGCCGACGATCGCGCCTTTTGGCATGGAGAACGACAGGTTGTCGATCAGCACGCGGTCGCCATAGCCTTTGGAAACGTTCTTGAACTCGATGACCTTGTCACCCAGGCGCGGACCGGCCGGGATGTAGATCTCGTTGGTTTCCGAACGCTTCTGGAATTCCTGGGATTGCATTTCTTCGAAGCGTTGCAGACGGGCCTTGGATTTGGACTGGCGGGCCTTGGCGCCTTTGCGCACCCACTCCAGTTCTTCTTTCATGGCCTTTTCATGGGCCGATTGCTGCTTGGATTCGGCGGCCAGACGGTCGGACTTGGCTTCCAGCCAACCGGAGTAGTTGCCCTCGTAAGGGATACCGGCGCCACGGTCGAGTTCGAGGATCCAGCCGGCCACGTTGTCCAGGAAGTACCGGTCGTGCGTGATCGCGACCACGGTGCCTGGGAAATCGTGTAGGAAGTGTTCCAGCCAGGCGACAGAATCGGCGTCCAAGTGGTTGGTAGGTTCGTCGAGCAGCAGCATGTCGGGGGCCGACAGCAGCAGGCGGCACAGGGCCACACGACGTTTTTCACCACCGGACAGGTGTTCGACCTTGGCGTCCCACGCCGGCAGGCGCAGTGCATCGGCGGCGACTTCCAGCTGGCGCTCCAGGTTGTGACCATCGCTGGCTTGCAGGATGGCTTCGAGCTTGGCCTGTTCGGCGGCCAGTTTGTCGAAGTCGGCATCTTCTTCAGCGTACGCCGCGTAGACCTCGTCCAGGCGCGCCTGGGCGTTCTTGATCACGCTGACGGCTTCTTCCACCACTTCACGCACGGTCTTGGTCGGGTCCAGGATCGGCTCTTGCGGCAGGTAGCCGATGTTCAGGTCAGGCATCGGGCGGGCTTCGCCTTCGAATTCGGTGTCGACGCCGGCCATGATTTTCAACAAGGTGGATTTACCCGAACCGTTGAGGCCGAGCACGCCGATCTTGGCGCCTGGGAAGAAGGACAGCGAAATGTTTTTCAGGATTTCCCGCTTCGGAGGGACAACTTTGCCCAGCCGATGCATGGTGAAGACGTATTGAGCCAAAATGTGGACCTCATAAAAGTAAGAACAGGCCTACGTAGCGTCATGGCGCTGTACATAGTGTTGCGAATCCTCAAGGTTAACCTAAGTGACCGAGCGTATCGAAGCCTATCTGTTAGATTAGCCGGCCAAAACCCTCAGGGGTTCCAGGAGACACCCTTCATGCTTGGCGTCCTATCCGCACTCGGGCTACTGCTATTAATGCCGGGGCCCACCAACACGCTGCTGCTGCGCTCGGGGTTACTCGTAGGATTCCGGCGCGCCTGGCCGCTGAGCCTGCTGGAATGCCTGGCCTACCTGACGCAGATCTCCTTTTGGGGCTACCTGCTCGGCCATATCGGCGACAACGCGCCCTGGGGCCTGAAGCTCATGCAGTTCGCCTCGGTCTGCTATTTGATCAGGACTTGCTACCTGCTGTGGTGCCATCCCGACGAAACACTCCACACCGAGCCGGAGGCACGGGTCTCCACGCTGAATTTCTTTTTGCTCACGCTGATCAACCCCAAAGGATTACTGATCGTGTCGTTTATCGTCCCGATGCAGACGTTCGCAGACTTAAACCTGTACGTGCATTTCGTCGCGCAGTTCACCGCCGTGGTGATACCGGTGGGCTGTACCTGGGTGCTGCTGGGGGCCCGCATCAAACGCGGCGGATATGCGTGGTTGACGCCGCACACCATCAACCGCACGGCTTCTGTGGTTATCAGCCTGTTCACGCTGGCGATCCTGACGCGGCTGGCGGACAGCCTGATCCATACCAGCGGCGCTCTTTAGTGCCCGCCAGGCGGGGCTGGCACTTTGCCACAAGTCAAGGCATGCTAGCCGCCCTCCGGGCGTCCGGCTTATAGTGCACGTCGCGCGCCAGTCCAGCCAAACCGCAGGATCACAGCTTGTCCAAAGTCACGCCGCCAACTCCCCTGCGCGCCGCTCATATAGCGCCGGGAGCGCCCCTGCACGGCACCCTCAAAGGCGCATTGGCGACGCTCGTCCTCATGCTGCTCACGTTATTGTTCTGGCAGTTGCTCGACCAGCTCCAGCAAAACCAGAAGAACCAGCAGCAATACACCATCGACTACAGCGCCGATCTGGCTGAACAGATCAGCCTGAACATGGCCCTCAGCGCAAAAATCGCCCTGAACTTGCTGCCGATGGTCGAGCCACCGCGTGACAGCGAACAGCAACAGGCCCTGATGCGCACCTTGCAACGCTCGCTGCCGGAGCTTCGCAGTGTCGCCCTGCTCGCCCCCAGCGGCGCGATGGTCAGTGACAGCGCCACCGACAGCCAGGACGCCGCCTGGCTGGCAGAACTGGTGCAACGCAGCCACGCCCAATCCTATTACCTGAGCAACAGCAACGACGGCACGATCATTTATCTGTTGCTGCACCAGCCCAGCGGCGGCTCGCGGATGTATTGGGCGCTGCGCCTGGCCCCCAACTACCTGAGCAATCTCACCCGCCAAGACGGCCAGGGCCAGCGCCCGCAGTGGGTCATCGAGAATCGCGTCAACCACCGGGTTGTCAGCCGAGACAGCGGCATGCCGGCGCAGTGGGCGTCTGCGTTGACCCCGGACGAGCTGAATAAAAGCGTACTGGTCACCCCTCTAAGCAAAAGCGACTGGCAACTGCGCGGGCTGTTCGACCGCACGGCGGTGCTGGAACAACTGCTGCCGGCCTTCATCGGCAAATGCCTGCTGGGCCTGGCGTTTTCATTGATCCCGGTGATTGTGTTGCTGAACATGCGCCGCCGCCAGCGCCAGGTGCATGAAGGCCGGCGGCGCTACCAGGACATTTTCGAAGGCACCGGCGTGGCCTTGTGCGTGCTCGACCTGTCGGGCCTGAATGCCATCTTCGACAAGACCCGGCTGGAGACCCGCGAGCAACTGCACGCCTGGCTGCAGGACAACCCTAACGAGCGCCAGCAACTGCTCAAGGAACTGCGCATCACCGAGGTCAACCAGGTGGCGGTGCGCTTGCTGAATGTGGGTTCCTGCGAAGAAGCCTGGGAGCGCCTGATCGATGACTGCCCGCGCAATGCCACGTCCATCGGCTACCAGATTCTTGAGGCGGTACTGACCCAGCAGAACCAGTTGGAACTGGAAATCCAGCTCAAGGACGTGGCCGGCAACGAGCAGTACCTGTGGCTGGTGATGCGTCTGCCGGAGCAGCAGGACGATTTCAAGGCAGTGATCCTCAGCATCAGCGATATCACCAGCCGCAAGTTGATCGAGTTGTCACTGGTGGAGCGCGAGAGCTTCTGGTCCGACGTGGTACGCACCGTCCCCGACCACCTGTATGTGCAGGACGTGATCAGCCAGCGCATGATTTTCAGCAACCATCACCTGGGCCACACCCTCGGCTACAACAAGGCCGAACTGCAGCAAATGGGCGAGTACTTCTGGGAAATCCTGCTGCACCCCGAAGACGCCGAGCATTACCACGACCTGCGCCAGCAGCAGCGCCAGATCGGCTACACCACCCAATTGCAATGCCAGCTGCGTTTCCGTCACCGCAATAACCAATGGCGGCGCTTTGATATCCGCGAGCAGGCCCTGGCCCGCGACAAGACGGCGCAGATCACCCGCATCATCGGCGTGGCCAAGGACATCACCGACCAGATCGAGGCCAGCGAATCCCTGCGTGACAGCGAACAGCGCTACCGCATGCTGGCCGAAAGCATCAGCGACGTGATCTGCTCCACCGACAGCCAGTTGGCGCTCAACTACATCAGCCCTTCGGTCAACGCCGTGCTCGGTTATGACGTGGACTGGGTGTTCAAGAACGGCTGGCAGTCGATCATCGCCAACCCGCAGCAACTGACCGGCATTTACAGCTTGGTGGAACAGGTCAGCCGCTCGCTGGGCGATCCTGAGGCGCTGAACCGGCTGCGTGATGAGATCCAGACCCAACTGTTCCTGTTCGACTGCTTGCGCGCAGATGGTCGCAAAGTGCCGATCGAGCTGCGACTGGTGCTGGTGTGGGATGAACACGGCGCCTTCGAGGGCATCCTCGGCGTAGGCCGCGACATCAGCCAGCAACGCCGCGCCGAGAAAGACCTGCGCATGGCGGCCACGGTATTCGAACACTCGACCTCGGCGATCCTGATTACTGACCCCGCGGGCTATATCGTGCAGGCCAACGAGGCGTTCAGCCGGGTCAGCGGCTATGCGGTCAGCGATGTACTCGACCAGTTGCCGAACATGCTCACCGTCGACGAACAGCAGGAAGCCCATCTGCGCTACGTGCTCAAGCAACTGCACCAGCACAGCACCTGGGAAGGCGAAGTGTGGCTCAAGCGCCGCAACGGCGAGCATTACCCGGCGTGGGTGGGCATTACCGCCGTGTTCGACGATGAAGGCGACCTGGCCAGCTATGTGTGTTTCTTCAGTGACATCAGCGAGCGCAAGGCCAGCGAGCAGCGCATCCACCGCCTGGCCTACTACGACGCCCTGACCCACCTGCCCAACCGCACGCTGTTCCAAGATCGCCTGCACACCGCATTGCAGTCGGCCGAACGGCAGAAGTCGTGGGTGGTGCTGATGTTCCTCGACCTCGACCGCTTCAAACCGATCAACGACTCCCTGGGCCACGCCGCTGGCGACCGCATGCTCAAGGAAATGGCCACCCGCCTGCTGGGTTGCGTGGCCGAAGACGACACCGTGGCGCGCATGGGCGGCGACGAGTTCACCCTGCTCCTGCAACCGCGGATCAGCCGTGAAATGGCGCTGAACCGTGCCATTCATGTAGCCGAGCAGATCCTTGCCAGCCTGGTGAAGCCCTTTGTACTGGAGGGCCGCGAGTTTTTTGTCACCGCCAGTATCGGTATCGCCCTGAGCCCCCAGGACGGCAACGAGCTGAGCCAGTTGATGAAAAACGCCGACACGGCGATGTATCACGCCAAGGAACGCGGCAAGAACAACTTCCAGTTCTACCAGGCCGATATGAACGCCAGCGCCCTGGAGCGCCTGGAGCTGGAAAGCGATTTGCGCCACGCCCTGGACCAGAACGAATTCGTGCTCTATTACCAACCGCAGTTCAGCGGCGACGGTAAACGCCTGACCGGTGCCGAAGCCCTGCTGCGCTGGCGCCACCCGCGTCGTGGCTTGGTGCCGCCGGGGGACTTCATCCCGGTGCTGGAAGAGTTGGGCCTGGTGGTGGACGTGGGCGACTGGGTGATCAGCGAAGCCTGCCGACAGCTCAAGACCTGGCACCAGAACAAGGTGCGCGTGCCGAAAGTCTCGGTGAACATCTCGGCGCGGCAGTTCTCCGACGGCCAGTTGGGCACCCGCATCGCCACCATCCTCAAGGACACGGGCCTGCCGCCGGCGTGCCTGGAGCTGGAGCTGACCGAAAGTATCCTGATGCGTGAAGTCAACGAGGCGATGCAGATCCTCGACAGTCTGAAAAACCTGGGCCTGAGTATTGCGGTTGACGACTTTGGCACGGGCTATTCGTCGCTCAACTACCTCAAGCAATTCCCCATCGACGTGTTGAAGATCGACCGCACTTTCGTCGATGGCCTGCCATCAGGCGAGCAAGACGCACAGATCGCCCGCGCCATTATCGCCATGGCCCACAGCCTGAACCTGGCGGTGATCGCCGAGGGTGTGGAAACCCATGAGCAGCTGGACTTCCTGCGTGAGCATGGCTGCGATGAAGTGCAGGGCTACCTGTTTGGGCGGCCGATGCCGGCGAATCGGTTCGAGGCGCAGTTCAGCAATGATGCGCTGTTCATGTTCGATTGAGACCTTGTGGTGAAGCTGCTGGCTTGCTCGCGAAGAGGCCCTCACAGCCACCGCCCATCCCCAGATGAGCCCCGCTTATCCGCGACATGATGTCCTTTCATATGCCATCTAAAACCCATTGGGTTAGAATGCCCTCCTTTTCTGCCCCCGATCCTTGAGGACCGCCATGTTCAGCCGTGATTTGACTATTGCCAAGTACGACGCCGATCTCTTCGCCGCCATGGAGCAAGAAGCCGTGCGCCAGGAAGAGCACATTGAGCTGATCGCTTCGGAAAACTACACCAGCCCAGCGGTGATGGAGGCTCAAGGTTCGGTCTTGACCAACAAGTACGCCGAAGGTTACCCAGGCAAGCGCTACTACGGTGGTTGCGAGTACGTCGACGTGGTTGAACAGCTGGCTATCGACCGCGCCAAAGAACTGTTCGGCGCCGACTACGCCAACGTCCAGCCGCACGCCGGTTCCCAAGCCAACAGCGCCGTGTACCTGGCCCTGCTGCAAGGCGGCGACACCATCCTGGGCATGAGCCTGGCCCACGGCGGTCACCTGACCCACGGCGCCAGCGTTTCCTCCTCCGGCAAACTGTACAACGCCGTTCAATACGGTATCGATGCCAACGGCCTGATCGACTACGACGAAGTCGAGCGCCTGGCGGTCGAGCACAAGCCAAAAATGATCGTGGCCGGTTTCTCTGCCTACTCGCAGATCCTGGACTTCCCACGTTTCCGCGCAATCGCTGACAAAGTCGGCGCGTACCTGTTCGTCGACATGGCCCACGTGGCCGGTCTGGTCGCCGCTGGCGTCTACCCGAACCCGGTGCCTTACGCTGACGTCGTGACCACCACGACCCACAAGACCCTGCGCGGTCCACGTGGCGGCCTGATCCTGGCTCGCGCCAACGCCGACATCGAGAAGAAGCTGAACTCCGCTGTCTTCCCAGGCGCCCAAGGCGGCCCGCTGGAGCACGTGATCGCCGCCAAAGCGATCTGCTTCAAGGAAGCCCTGCAGCCTGAGTTCAAGACCTACCAGCAACAAGTGGTCAAGAACGCCCAGACCATGGCCAGCGTGTTCATCGAGCGTGGCTTCGACGTAGTCTCCGGCGGTACTGAAAACCACCTGTTCCTGCTGTCGCTGATCAAGCAGGACATTTCCGGTAAAGATGCTGACGCAGCCCTGGGCAAAGCCTTCATCACCGTGAACAAGAACTCCGTGCCGAACGACCCACGTTCGCCGTTCGTCACCTCCGGCCTGCGCTTCGGTACTCCGGCTGTGACCACGCGTGGCTTCAAGGAAGCAGAGTGCAAGGAACTGGCTGGCTGGATCTGCGACATCCTGGCTGACCTGAACAACGAAGCCGTGATCGACGCGGTGCGTGAGAAGGTCAAGGCCATCTGCAAGAAGCTGCCGGTGTACGGCGCTTGATTGCAGTTGCTTGAATAAGAAGCCCGGCTCTAGAGCCGGGCTTTTTTATGCCTGATAGACGCGCTGGAAACCTTCGCGAATCTTGTCTTCCGGCAGTTCATCGGCAATAAACACAATCACACTCTCCCGCGCCTCGCCCTCTTCCCACTCCGTGTCCCAATCAAAGCCGTAGAGCTTGAGCACGCCCTGGAACACCATGCGCCGGTCTTCACCGGCAATGTTCAGCACGCCCTTGTAGCGCAGCAGTTGCTTGCCGTGGTCTTCGAGCAGTTCGTTCATGAACTCACTCAGACGGTCGATATCCAGCGGCTGGTCAGTGCGCAACACCAGGCTGGAGATACGGTCGATGGACGGCGCAGCACGCACCGGGCGCAGGCTCATGCCAGCGTTGAGGTTGAAACCACGCACATCGAGCAGTTCAGCCAGGTCGATGTTGCCATGGTCCACCACCCGAATCGGCGCGCGGCGGTTGATGCGGGTGAGGCGCTCGCTGAGCGCGTCAAAGGTAGCGTCATCCACCAGGTCGCGTTTGCTCACCAGCAGGCGGTCGGCAAAGCCGATCTGGGCCTGGGCGATGGTCTGGGTCAGGTGGTGCTCGGCGTGGGCGGCGTCCACCAGGGTGATGATGCCGTCGAGGATATAGCGCTCGCGCAGTTCCTCGTCGATGAAAAAGGTTTGGGCCACTGGGGCCGGGTCGGCCAGGCCGGTGCACTCGATCACCAGGCGGTCGAAGGCGATTTCTCCGCTGTCCAGGCGCTCCAGCAGCAGGTACAGGGCTTTGGTCAGGTCGGTGTGGATGGTGCAGCACACGCAGCCGTTGGACAGGGTCATGACTTGCACCGGCTCGGCGCCCAATAGCTGGGTGTCGATACCGGCGTCGCTGAATTCGTTTTCGATCACGGCGATCTTCAGGCCGTGCTCGGCCTTGAGCAGGTGGCGCAACAAGGTGGTCTTGCCAGCGCCGAGGAAGCCGCTGAGGACGGTGACCGGAATGGGAGAGGACAAAAGCAGTTCTCCTTCAATAAACAGAAATAAAAATGGGAGCCCATTGGTATGGGCTCCCACAGGGGCCTGCCTAGCAGGTCAACAGCACTTGGGCCCACCCTTGCCGCCGTAACGGGCTTCCTGGCGTTCCCGGAAGAACGCCTTGTAGTCCATCATCGGCTTGTCCGGGTGTTTGGTTTGCATATGCTCGACGTACGTATCGTAGTCGGGCATGCCGACCATCAGGCGCGCGGCCTGACCGAGGTATTTACCGAGGCGATTGATGTCATTGAACATGGTTGCAATCCTCGATCACGCGTCCGGAACAGCCTGGAACGGGGCTTCTTTATCCGTACGTTCTTTGTTGCCCCAGGCGGCGACGCCGACCTTGAGCGCATAGAACAGGATGCTGAACACCACGAACAGGAACAGCGCCGTCAGCGTTGCGTTGGTGTAGGCGTTCCAGATCACGTGCTGCATCTGGTCGATGTTCTTCGCCGGGGCGAGGATCTGACCATTGGCCAATGCATCACTGTACTTCTTGGCCAGCGACAGGAAGCCGATCGCCGGGTTGGCGTCGAACAGCTTGATGAAGCCCGCAGTGGTGGTGCAGATCAGCAGCCAGACCGCCGGCAGCATGGTCACCCAGATGTAGCGCTGGCGTTTCATTTTGATCAGCACAACGGTGGCCAGCATCAGCGCGATACCTGCCAGCATCTGGTTGGAGATACCGAACAGTGGCCACAAGGTGTTGATGCCGCCCAGTGGGTCGATCACGCCTTGGTACAGCAGGTAACCCCACATCGCCACGCAACCGGCGGTCGCGATCAGGTTGGCGGTCCAGGACTCAGTGCGTTTCAGCGCCGGCACGAAGGAACCCAGCAGGTCTTGCAGCATGAAGCGACCGGCACGGGTGCCCGCGTCCACGGCCGTCAGGATGAACAACGCTTCGAACAGGATCGCAAAGTGGTACCAGAACGCCATGGTGTTTTCACCCGGCAGCACACTGTGCAGGATCTGCGCGATACCCACCGCCAGGGTAGGTGCACCGCCGGCACGTGCCAGGATGGTGGTTTCACCGATGTCATGGGCCACGGCTTGCAGTGCTTCCGGGGTAATGGCAAAGCCCCAGCTGCTGACAGTTTGCGCCACAGTCACTACATCACTGCCTACCACGGCGGCCGGGCTGTTCATGGCGAAGTACACGCCAGGCTCGATCACCGAAGCGGCAACCATTGCCATGATGGCGACGAACGATTCCATCAACATGCCGCCGTAACCGATGTAGCGGGCGTTGGTTTCGTTATCCAGCAACTTGGGCGTGGTGCCCGAGGAGATCAGCGCGTGGAAACCCGAGACCGCGCCACAGGCAATGGTGATAAACAGGAACGGGAACAGGCCGCCCTTCCACACCGGCCCGGTGCCGTCGATGAACTGGGTCAGGGCCGGCATTTTCAGGTCGGGCATGGTGACCAGAATGCCGATCGCCAGGGCGATGATGGTGCCGATTTTCAGGAAGGTGGAGAGGTAGTCACGCGGCGCCAGGATCAGCCACACCGGCAGCACTGCGGCGACGAAACCATAGCCGATCAGCATCCAGGTAATTTGAATGCCGGTGAAGGTGAAGGCCTTGGCCCAGACAGGGTCAGCGGCAATCTGCCCGCCCAGCCAGATCGAACCCAGCAGCAACAGCACGCCGATGATCGAGATTTCGCCGATGCGGCCCGGGCGGATGTAGCGCATGTAGATGCCCATGAACATCGCGATCGGGATGGTCGCCATCACCGTGAAGATGCCCCATGGGCTCTCGGCCAAGGCCTTGACCACGATCAGCGCCAGCACCGCGAGGATGATGATCATGATCAGGAAGCAGCCGAACAGCGCGATGGTCCCAGGGATACGGCCCATCTCTTCGCGAACCATGTCCCCCAGGGAACGGCCGTTGCGACGGGTGGACAGGAACAGGACCATGAAGTCCTGCACCGCACCGGCCAGCACCACGCCGGCAATCAGCCAGAGCGTGCCGGGCAGGTAGCCCATTTGCGCCGCCAGCACCGGACCGACCAACGGGCCTGCACCGGCAATCGCCGCAAAGTGGTGACCGAACAGGATGTGTTTGTTGGTCGGCACGTAGTCCAGACCGTCATTATTGAGCACTGCGGGGGTGGCCCGCCGTGGATCGAGTTGCATCACGTTGTTAGCGATGAACAGACTGTAGTAACGGTACGCAACCAGGTAGATGGCCACAGCAGCGACCACAATCCACAAGGCGTTGATCGCCTCGCCGCGGCGCAAAGCCACTACGCCTAGGGCGCACGCTCCTACGATTGCCAGCACCAGCCAGGGTAGGTGGCGTAGCAGGCTATTATTATTTTTCATTTTTATATTCCAGCCAGGGTGGACAGAAAGGACAGCCATCCCGAGTTTAGCGCTGTTGGCCTCAAAGGCCACCCCCCTACGTTGGTCTAGAGCCTTGCGCAGGCAAAAAAAGCAGAAATAAATGCCCGATGATGGCTCAGGACTACAATCCTTCTATCTCCAGAGGGTTTCACCATGACCGAGCAACCGTCTGAACGCCGCCGTTTCCGTCGCATCGCCTTTGATGCCAAGACGACCATTGCCCAGGACAGCTGGAATTGGCCGGTGCAACTGCTGGATTTATCGCTGCGCGGCTTGCTGGTGGAGCGCCCTGACGACTGGCGGGGTAATGGCAAGCGGCTATTTGACGTGGACATCCGGCTGGACCCACGGGCGCATATAAAGATGCAGGTGAAGCTGGCCCATGACGATCACGGGCAGCTTGGGTTTGTGTGCCAGCACATCGACCTGGACTCGATCAGCCATTTGCGACGACTGATCGAGTTGAACCTGGGTGATCAGCAAGAGTTGGAGCGCGAGCTGGGTGCCCTACTCGAATAGTGCATCCAATGCCTGTTCCAACCGCGTCACGCCAATGATCTTTATCCCCGGCGGCGACTCCTTCGGCGCATTGCCTTTGGGCACGATCGCTCGTTTGAAGCCGTGCTTGGCAGCTTCCTTCAAGCGTTCCTGACCACTGGGCACCGGACGCACCTCGCCCGACAGGCCCACCTCACCAAACACCAGCAAGTCATGGGGCAACGGCCGGTTACGCAGGCTGGACATCACCGCCGCCATCAACGCCAGGTCGGACGCGGTCTCCAGCACCTTGACCCCGCCGACCACGTTGAGGAACACGTCCTGGTCGTGGGTCGGGATGCCACCGTGGCGGTGCAATACCGCCAGTAGCATCGCCAGGCGGTTCTGATCCAGGCCCAACGTCACGCGGCGCGGGTTGGCCAGATGACTGTCATCCACCAGCGCCTGCACTTCCACCAGCATCGGCCGGGTGCCTTCCCACGTTGCCATCACCACGCTGCCTGGGACTTCTTCCTGGGCACGCGTGAGAAAAATCGCTGAAGGGTTGGAGACTTCTTTAAGCCCCCGGTCCGTCATGGCGAACACGCCCAGTTCGTTGACCGCGCCGAAACGGTTCTTCACCGCCCGCAGCAAACGCAGACGGCCATCGGATTCACCTTCGAAATACAACACGGTGTCGACCATGTGCTCCAACACCCGTGGCCCGGCCAGTGCGCCCTCTTTGGTCACATGGCCCACCAGGAAAATCGCCGTGCCGCTCTGCTTGGCGTAGCGCACCAGCAGCGCCGCACTCTCACGCACCTGGGAGACACCACCCGGCGCCGACTGCAATTGCTCGGTGAAAATCGTCTGGATCGAGTCGATCACCATGACCTTGGGCTTTTCGATACGCGCCGTGGCAATGATGCTTTCGATGCAGGTCTCGGTCATCACCCGCAGTTGATCCTGGGGCAGCCCCAGGCGACGGGCGCGCATGGCCACTTGTTGCTGGGATTCTTCGCCGGTGACATACAGCGCCGGCATGCGGCTGGCGATGCTGCACAGGGTTTGCAGCAGGATCGTCGATTTGCCGATGCCCGGATCGCCGCCGATCAGCACCACCGAGCCGTCCACCAGGCCGCCGCCCAGCACACGGTCCAATTCACCGGAGGCCGTGGAGAAACGCGGGATTTCTTCGACGCTGACTTCGGCCAACGTCTTGATCTGCGCCTGTTGTCCGGTCCAGCCGGCACGGCCGGTGGGGGCCGCAGCGCCGCCGCTTTCGATCATGGTTTCAGTCAGGGTGTTCCACGCGCCGCACTCGGTGCACTGGCCGGCCCACTTGGGAAAGGTCGCGCCGCACTCCGTGCAGCCGTACATGCGCTTGGCCTTTGCCATTTGAGAACCTCCAACCGAAAAACCGCGATGATAGCTCAGCGCGACGCCGGGGTCCGGATTTCACCACTGGCCAATCGTGAAGCGCTGTTGCCGATCGGGTCTTCGGCGTTGAGGTCGGCGCCCTTGGCCTTCAATTCATCCAGCAACTCGACGCGCTTGAACAGCCCGGCGTACATGGCCGCCGTCTGCCCGGCGCCGTTGCGTTGGTCGGGGTTGCAGTCGGTCGCCAGCAGGCGTTGAGCGATTTTCAGCTCGCCCTTGAAGATCGCCCCCATCAGCGCCGTGTTGCCGCGCTTGTCCTGCACGCAGGCGTCGGCTCCGGCATTGAGCAAGCGCTCCACGAACGAGCCCTGGCCGTGGTAAGCGGCGAGGATCAGCGCGGTGTAGCCCTTGTCATCCTGGGTGTTGAGGCTATAGCCGGAGTCGATAAAGGTGTTGAGCATGTCGAGGTCGCCTCGGCGGGCGGCGTCGAAATAGTAGTCTTGCAACTGGGCCTTGAGTGCGACCGGGTCGGGAGACTCGGCATGGGCGACAAAGGCCAGCATGGCCATCAGCAATCCGATAGAAACTCGCATGGGTGTTCTCCTGCCAAAGGTCGACGCCTCATCAAGGGCGCCGACCAGAACCAACGGATCAGTCAGTCAGTTTTTCCGCCAGCGCCTTCACGCGCGCCAGGTCACCCTTGGCAACCTTGGCCACGCCAGCGCCGTATTCCGGGTCGGCCTTATACAGGAACGACAGGATGATGTGCTTGCTCTCGTCATCGGTGGTCGCCAGCGAGCCACCAAAGTTCTCGATCAAGTCCTGACGCTCTTTCTTCGTGAACGAGCGGTACAGATCACCGGCCTGCTTGAAGTTCTGCTCGCGCTGGATCTTCGCCTGCTGGATGCTGCCCGACAGGGCTGACTGGCTGTAGCGCGCGGTTTGCGGCTCGTCCCGTGGCAGCAGACGACTTGGCTGGTAGTTCACGCCAGTGGTGGTCTTGCCGAAGTTCATCGCGCCGTCCTGGTTACCGTTGTTGACGGTCACCCGTGGTGCGTTGATCGGCAGTTGCAGGGCGTTGGCGCCCAGGCGGTACATCTGGGTATCGGCATAGGAGAACACGCGGCCTTGCAGCAGGCGATCCTCAGACGGCTCGATGCCCGGCACAAGGTTGGCCGGGGCCATGGCGACTTGCTCGGTTTCCTGGAACACGTTGCCGGGGTTGCGGTTCAGCACCATCTGCCCGACTTTGCGCTCAGGCACATTCGGCCAGATCTTGGTCGCATCCAATGGATCGAAGTCGAACTTGGCCAGGTCCTCAGGCTTGAGCACCTGCACGTACAGGTCCCACTTGGGGAAATCGCCCTTGTTGATGTGGGTGACCAGGTCGTTGGTCATGTGGCTGTAGTCGCGCCCCTGCACTTCGGTGACCTGCTTGGGATCGAGGTTCTTGATGCCTTGCAGGCTCTTCCAGTGGAACTTGACGTAGTGCACTTCGCCCTTGGCGTTGATCAGCTTGTAGGCGTGCACGCCGTTGCCGTCCATTTCCCGATAGCTGGCCGGGGTGCCGGAGTCGGAATACAGCTCGGTCAGCGTGCGGGTGGACTCAGGCACATGGGAGAAGAAGTCGAAGCGACGGGAATCGTCATCCAGATTGGTGCGCGGGTCTGGCTTGAAGGCGTGGACCATGTCCGGGAACTTGATGGCGTCGCGGATAAAGAACGTCGGGAAGTTGTTACCCACCAGGTCCCAGTTGCCGTCAGCGGTGTAGAACTTGGTGGCGAAACCACGCGGGTCGCGCAAGGTTTCCGGGGAGTGATTGCCGTGGACCACGGCGGAGAAGCGCACGAACACCGGGGTGGCTTCGCCGGCCGCGAACACCTTGGCCTTGGTCAAGTCGCTGAGGTTATCGGTGACGGTGAAAGTACCGTGGGCACCGGTGCCACGGGCGTGCACCACGCGCTCGGGGATGCGCTCGCGGTCGAAGCGCTGCAGCTTCTGGATCAACTGCACGTCTTGCAGCAACACTGGGCCATTGGCGCCGGCGGTCTGCGAGTTCTGGTTGTCACCCACCGCTGCACCGTTGTCGCGGGTCAGGTTGGCGGCGTGTACGGACAGGGAAAGCAGGCTGGCGGTCGCCAGTACCAGCGCGTATCGCGCTGAAACAGGCCCGCGGCTCATAGGGGTCTTCATCGAGGTTTCCTCTGGTTTTTTTAGTGCACATTCAGTTGTGCTTGCCAGAGGCTAGTGACCCGAGAGTCAGAAGATAAATAGAAAACTCACAACAACCCGATTAACAAAATAATCTGTTAAGTCACTGATATCAGGCGTATTTCGCGCGCGATTGATGGCACTTTGCAAACTATTTGCGTTTTAATGTGTCGATAAAAACTAACAGTGTTAACGGTTGTGTCGGGCAAGCCCGCTACGACTGACTTACACTGAGTCCCACCCTTCTCATCTGTAACAAGGAATAACCTATGGGCGTGATCAGTGAGTTCAAGGCCTTCGCGGTCAAAGGTAATGTGGTCGACATGGCCGTCGGTATCATCATCGGCGCCGCCTTCGGCAAAATTGTTTCCTCGTTTGTAGGCGACGTGGTGATGCCGCCAATCGGTCTGTTGATCGGTGGCGTGGACTTCGGTGACCTGGCGATAACGCTCAAGGCGGCACAGGGCGATGTACCTGCGGTGGTGCTGGCCTACGGCAAGTTCATCCAGAGCGTCATCGACTTTGTGATTGTCGCGTTCGCGATCTTCATGGGCGTGAAGGCGATCAACCGCCTGAAGCGTGAAGAGGCCGTGGCGCCAAGCCTGCCGCCGACGCCGACCAAGGAAGAAGTGTTGCTGGGTGAGATCCGCGATCTACTCAAGGCACAGAACGACAAGCCGCGCCTGTAAAGACCGGCTTGAAAAAAAAGGCGCCTGCTAGAGGCGCCTTTTTTATTACCAGTAGTTTTCCACCGCCACCTGACCGGGGCGGCGGCTCAAGCTCAGGTTCATGTCACGCTGCTTGAGCAATTGGCGTGTGTCATCGACCATCTGCGGGTTGCCGCAGATCAGCACGCGGGAATGTTCCGGGGTCAGCTCGACGCCGGCTGCACGTTCAAGCTCGCCATTTTCGATCAGTGTGGTGATGCGCCCATTCAACGCGCCGGGATGTTGCTCACGGGTGACGATGGGAACGTAGGTGAGTTTGTGTGCGTACTCGGCCAAGTATTCACGTTCACCCAGCTCCTTGATCAGCGTTTGATACGCGAGCTCCTTGGCTTCCCGTGCGCTGTACACGAGGATGATGCGTTCGAATTTCTCCCAGACCTCGAAGTCCTGCAGGATCGACAAAAACGGCGCCACCCCGGTGCCAGTCCCCAGCATCCACAAATCGCGGCCATCGACGAAGCGATTCAAGGTCAGGAACCCCGTGGCCTGGCGTTCCACCATCAAGGTATCGCCTACCCGCAGGCGGCTCAACTCGCTGGTGAATTCGCCGCCGGGGACGACGATCGAGAAGAAGTCCAGATGCTCATCAAACGGTGAGGACACCAGCGAATAGGCACGCCATACGGTACAGCCATCCGCCTTGGTCACCCCCAAACGCACAAACTGCCCCGCCGTGAAACGAAAGCCCGGATCGCGGGTGGTGCGCAGGGTAAACAGGCTGGGGGTCAGCGATTGCACGTCGAGCAAGGTCTGGCGGGTAAATTTCTCAGCACTGGCCGTCATGGGGGGCTCCGTTCTACAGGTGCCCTAGTGTCCCTCAAAGTCGCGTGCGGAAACACCTGCGATTGGTAGTGGCATCGCCCAACATTCGCAGTAGTGGCTATATAGTCGCAACGCCAACTCATTCGCTATTAGCCTCCACCTGAATGTGTGAAGACGCTGTTAGGGAAACTCTGAAAAAGACTTTCAGATTTGGTGAAATAGCCGC
>NZ_AOHM01000082.1:0-868 GCF_000510895.2 Pseudomonas sp. FH1 | reverse complement strand
TGGCTCAGCAGTCGAAAAATAGCGGCCTACTTCAGACCATCCCTAAGGTTCCAGCGTGTTTTTTTATCTTGGGTTTTGTTACGTTGGGTTGAAATGGAGATGCTGCACGGGTGGCTAAGAAATCACCTATCGAGCTGACTTGTCCTTGAATTGTTTGCAGACCAGAAATAAACGATCCATATTGACCTATGCCAAGGTATATCGCACCAACAGCTGCTGCAATTTTTGCTGATCCCTTTATTGATCCCTCTTCTACTTCGAGAGATAGCGCATAATCCGATAGCTTTAGAGCTTTCCCTATATATTCTTCCCAGTCATCGAATAGGTTCTTTGAGTATTTCTCAAATTTGTGCTTTGGTAGGCTTGGTACTGCAATGTAGAAATCTGTTTCGCCAATGCTAAGCATTTTTATATCCAGTTTTTTGTGTGTTTATTGTTCTGAGTTTGAGGCTTTACATTTTTGAAAATTTTGTGAGCTTTTAATTAAGTTTGGGGTTGTTTGTGTTTTATGTTTCACTTCAACCCCGTTTGTGGCGTGGACAAGTTATTGTTGTGGTCTATATGGGTAGTCTAAGCCTCTTTTTTCGTGCCACAGTTTTGATGCTCCATATATGTCCGTTCTAATATAGTCTTCGTAGCTGAATGATTGCCTAAGAATTGGTTCTATGTCCGCTATGCAAACACCTTTTCGCCCCCCCAAGACAGAGAGTAGTCCTCCGCATAGTATGTCTACGGCATCGTGACCTCGAACATAGTGCCATGGTGATGCGTCCGGTAATTTAGATATCGCTGCCTGTAACTCATCGATACTGGTACATACTTGCGGATTCCACGCCATCCGGACACTCAGCCCACCAACATCCGGACA
>NZ_AOHM01000081.1:0-9086 GCF_000510895.2 Pseudomonas sp. FH1 | reverse complement strand
TCAAAAGCAAAAGCACAGCGGCCTGACAGCCGGCTTGAGTGGTGTAGATCAAGAGCAGTTTTTTGTGCACCGCAGGTTGTTTTTCTGTGGGAGCTGGCTTGTCGGATCGCCGCACCGCTGCGATACAGGCACCTCGGAGAATCAGATAGACCCAGGCGATACATTCGCAGGCAAGCCAGCTCCCACATTTGACTGGGGTCGACCACACAATACCGGTCGGCTTTAAGGCCGCCGCGCTCTGCTTTTGCTTTGGCTTCTGATCTTCGGCGCCCCGTAAAACCACGCTGGCCGAACGCAGGCTTTGGAGCGTGGGTAACCCGGCAGGACGCCGGGTTAGCCGCGCTGGGCCAAGGATGGCCCATCGCGGCGGCCCACGCTCCAAAGCCGGAGTGAGGGCACACCGAGCCTAGGCGAGGTGCCGAGTGGTGGGGCGAAGACCTTTTGGTTACTTTTGGGGCGTTTGCCAAAAGTGACCCGCTGTAAGAGCGGAACCCTAAGTGGCCGTTACCGCAGCAACGGATATGTACGCTCACTTAGGCACCGCCCGAATCACAGCCCGAGGCCCCTGCTGCTGCCCCCCGGGAATCGCCTTCTCCACCGAAGGCAACTGCGGCGCCTGCACATCCGGCATCGCCCAACTACGCTCCGGCTGCACCCCCCCTTGCGCCCGCCGCATAAACTCATACCGATTCAACGTAATACTGCGCCCCGCCCCACTGTCCCGAATAATGTAAGGCCGCAAAAAAACCATCAGATTGGTCTTGTTCACACTGCGCTTTTCATTCCTGAACAACGCCCCCAACCCCGGAATATCCGACAACCACGGCACCGCATCATTACTCTGGCTGTACCCATCCTGCAGCAACCCACCGAGCACCATGATCTGCCCGTCATCCAGCAAAATACTGGTATCGATCGCCCGCTTGTTGGTCACCGTCCCAGCCTCCACCGAAGCCCGCGCATCCACCGTACTGACCTCCTGGTAGATATCCAGCTTCACCGTACCGCCTTCGGAAATCTGCGGCCGCACATTCAGCTTCAGCCCCACCTCCTCACGCTGCACCGTCTGGAACGGGTTGTTGCTGGTGCCCCCGCCGCCGGTCACATAGCTGCCGGTGACAAACGGAATCGTCTGCCCCACAAAAATGCTCGCTGCTTCGTTGTCCAGGGTCAGCAGGTTGGGCGTGGACAGAATGTTGGTGCCACCCTTGCTCTTCAACGCACGCGCCAACACCTTGAGGTCGAGCACCTTGCCGATACCGGGAATATCCACGGTGCCATTGACCAGCCCCACATTCAGGCCCTTGGGCAATACGTCGATACTGGTCTTGCTGGTCGGCGTGCTGTTCACGCCACTGCCGCCGAGGTTCACGCCACCAAACCCGCCCTTGCCACCGAGGTTCCCGGCTTGCCACTGCACGCCAAACTCGGTGGCATCGTCTTCGCCGACTTCTACGATCAGGCTTTCGATCACCACCTGGGCGCGGCGCTGGTCGAGCATGTCGATCACTTCACGCAGGTTGCGGTATAGGGGATCCGGCGCAGAAATCAGCAAAGTGTTGGTGGTGGCGTCGGCCTGGATGGTCACGCCGCCGGCGCTGAACGCGGTGTCTTGATCATTAGCGGTACCGTTGGTGTTAGCCGTTGTACCCGTGGACTGCCCATAACCGGATTGCACACCACTGCCGGTAGGGGTACCGCTGCTGTTATGCGCGTTGCTCGCGCCTGGGGTGTTCTTGCCATTGCCGCCCATGGCGCTGAGCTTGCCACGGGCATCGTCGCTGACGCCGGAATCGCTTTCGCCGGTCAGCAACCCACGCAGTGACTGGGCCAATTTTCCGGCCTGGGCGTTGCGCAGGTACACCACGTGCATGTTGCTCGGATTGCTCTGGGCGTTGTCGAGCTTGTAGATCAGGTTGCGCGCCAGCTCGGTGCGCTCCGGGCTGCCGGAGCGGATGATGATCGAGTTGGAACGCGGGTCGCCGATCACGTTGATCTTCTGGGTCTGGTCGGCGCCTTGGGTTTCCAGCAGTTCGGAGACCATGGCGGCGATGTCCACGGCGATGCCGTTCTGCACCATCACCACGTCGGTGTCGATGGCGCTGGGGGTGTCGATGCCGTTGATAATCTGCGCCACCCGCGCAAGGTTTTCCGCGTAGTCAGTGATGACGATGCTGTTGTTGCCGGGATAGGCGTTGATCGGGTTGTTTGGCGACACGATGGGGCGCAGCACCGGGATCAGGTTCACCGCGTTCTCATATTGCAGGCGGAAGGTGCGCGTCTGCATGCCGCTGCTGCCGGCGCTGTAGATCGGGCCGCCGAGTAATTTGGCATCGGCTTCGGGCACCACCTGGGCCACGCCGCCGACGTCAACCACGCTGAAGCCCTGCATGCGCAGCGCCGCCAGCAGCATGTCGTAGGCCTGGTGCGCCGGCACCTGGCCTTCGCTGACCAGGGTGAGGTTGCCCTTCACACGCGGGTCCACCAGAAATTGCTGGCCGGTGGCGCGGGACAGCGCGCGCACCACCGCCTGGATATCGGCGTCGACGAAGTTGAGCTGAACCGGCTGGTCACCCAATGGGTTGCGTGCCTTGACAACCGCCGGGGCGTGGCCGCGTGCGCTGTTGGTGACCCGGTGTTGCACGGGGGCTTTGGGGGCGGGTTCGCGCAGGCGATCTTGCAAGGTCTCGCCGTTGCTGCGCGTAACGGCAAGCGGTTGGCCAAGTTCGCTGTCTACCAGCAATGGCTTGGTGGCCTGCTGGCTGCTGCATGCGCTCAGGGCCAGCACCAGCAACGGCGCGATCAGACGAAACGGGGGAACTGACCACTTCATGAAGCTTCCTTAGCGCCAAGCGCCTGATCCATGCGAACGGTCCCGGACACAGTGCCGGCCGAGTTGTCGACGGTGTCGAGGCTGCGTTGCAATCGCGCCTCGGACACCTCCAGGGAAAACGAACGGGCATTGCCCAGCAGCCACCCCACCACGGCATCGGCCGGGGCGTTATCGAAGGTCAGCCGCCAACCCGTGGGCTCCAGCGCCTGCAACTGGTAATGGCCTTGAAGACCTGCGCTATCCAAGGTGTTGCGCAGTGTGCTTTCGTCGCCCTGACGCGGCGCGGCGACATCCTGCAACAGCACCTGCAAGGCTGCGGCCTGGGCGCGCAGCTTGTGGGTTTCGGCCTGCCAGTAATCGATCTTCTTCAGCGCGGGCTGCACCAGCACCAGCCAGGTCAGCAGGCTTGCCAGCACCAGCCCGGCGCCGCCGAGCAGGCGTTTTTCGCGCAAGGCCAGGCCGCTCCAGAACACCTGGGCCTGGCTGCGCAGTCGCTGCACTTTATTCATCGCCGGCTCCTGGCTTTTCTGCGGGCTGGGCCGGGGCAATCGTCCAGGCCTGCTCATTGCGGCTGGCGGTAAACCCGGCCTGGGCCAATGCCGCCTGCCATTCACCCTCGGCGGCCGGGTTACGGCTGTCGGCGAGCAGTTCAACATGCAAGCTGCCCTGTTCAAAGCTCAGGTTGTCGACGCTGCCGACCATAAATGGCAGGTTGCTACCCGCCAATTGCAGCAGGCTGATGAAGCGTTGGCCGGGATCAGCAGCGGCACCGCTCTGGCGTGCGGCCAATTGCTGACGGGCTTGCTGCAAGGGGTTGAGCACCACCGGCAATTCGGGAAACGCCTGGCGCACCTGCTGGCTCATCAATGCTTTGAAGCGCTGGCCTTCCTCGACCTGGCGCGCGGCATACAGGTTGAGGCCGAGGGTCCAGATGGCGGTGGCGAGCGCGACACACGCGAGCGCCCTGCCCCATCCAACAGTCGAAGGTTGACGCAGACGGCCGTGCAAGCCCCACGTGGGTACCGCTCCACTCCAACGCTGCGCCGCTTCAACCAGTGGTATATCCAGCGCCTGCAAGCCGAGCGGATGCACCGTGCCTTGTTGCAGGCTGTCACGTGTCAACAGATAGCCGTCATCCAACGCCGCAGCACCCACCGGCAAGGCAAAGGGTGCCGGGTACAGGCCGCGCAACTTGAATGGCAACTGGGCAATCCGCTCCAGCCCGGCCTTGGGTACCCAAGCGACCTGTACGCGCCCATCACTTTCGCGCGGGCCGTGGGCCACCTGCATCTGCTCCACCGGGGCGAGGATCAGCGCCTGCGCCGCACAGGCCACCGCCGCAGCTGTTTTCGCAGCAGGCAATGGTGGCAACTCCAGGCTGGTGAGCAGGCTGTCGCGCGGGTGCAGGAAACACTCCACGGCCTGGCGGGCCTTGGCCAGTTGCGCCAGGCTCGAATAACCCTCTTCAACCACCACGCCACGTTCCAGCCAGGCAAACGTGACCTGGCTTTCGGCGGTTAATTGATCCAGCGGCGGCAAGCCAATGCGCAGGCGTTTCATACGCCCACCCGCGACCAGATCACGCGTGGCTGACGGTCTTCGGGACGATGCAGCAAAGCATCAATCGTCACCCGCCGCTGCTCCCGCCTGGCCTGGCCCTGCACGCGAAACCATTCGCTGGTAATGCCCACGTGCACCGAATCCACCTCCACCTGAGGTAAACGCAAACGGTTGACGAAATCCCCACGGTTGATGAACCACTGCCCGCTGTCGCGCTCGGCCACCAACCCATGGGCCTGGGACAGGCTGAGCTGCGGCACCACCGCGCTAAGTACTTCGGCGCTGGCAGTGTTGCCATTGACCCACGTAGGGCCGGGCAACACGCTGATATAGGCATGCATGCGCTGCAAGACGACGGGGTCAAGGCCTTCGATGCCGCTCAGGTCATCCAGGTTGCGCAGCATCGGGTATTTGGCGGGCGGTTCATAAGAAGCAATCACCCGTTGGCTGATACGCCGGCTCACCGTAGGGTCAACGCCGATCAGTCGGCACAGCCGTTCGAAGCTCTGCAACTGCTCGGCGTCCACCTGCTGGCGACTGACCAAGTTGCGCAAGTTGAACTTGCCCTGTTCATCCTCGATCCGGCCCTCGAAGTCGCCACGTTGGGCGCGGGCCCAGGCCTGGTCAAGGCGGGTCAACACGTCCTTCTGACGTGCGTCCCAGAGCATCTGCCGGCTGCGTTCAAGACCACCCTGCAACAACCATTGCCCCTGAATGCGCAGTTGCTCGGCTTCCAGACCACGGGTGAACACGGTCTGGCGCGTGAGCATGGCGCCGGCCAACACGGCGACCACCGCTGCGATCAGCAAGGCGCTGATAATCGCCATGCCGCGCTGCTTCGCCGCTGGGGGCGAATACCGTTTCATAGTGGGCCTTACAACTGCCAGGAGCCGATATCGGCATTCACACCATCGCCATCTGGCTGGCCGTCGGCACCGAGGGAGAACACGTCGACCTCACCGTTGGCGCCTGGGTTGAGGTAGTGATAAGGGTTGCCCCAAGGATCGTTGGGCAAGCGTTCAAGGTAGGCGCGCCAGTTGCTGTTCTTCGCATCCGCCGGGCGCTCCACCAGCACTTTCAACCCCTGGTTCATGCTGGGGTAGGAACCGTGGTCGAGGCGATAGAGTTTCAGCGCCTGCATCAACCCACCAATGTCCTGCTTGGCCGCCGTGGCACGTGCCTGGTCCGGCCGGTCCAGCACCTTGGGCACCACCATGGCGGCCAGGATCCCGAGGATGACCACCACCACCATGATCTCGATCAAGGTGAAGCCACGCTGCCCGCGAGGGCCTGGCAATGGGGACGTTAGGCGCGCGATATCCATCTCGACATTCCTTGGCTTGAGTGCAATTCGAGCCGCAGTGTTGCAAGAACACATGTCAGTCGTATTGAAAATCCTCGGGAGTTTCGGTCGCCAATCGGTCAACTGCCGGCGCTAGTCTGCGGGCCTGTTTCCCGGCTTTGAGAGCGCCATGTACGGCCGTCGCAAGGAGCAAGGTTTTACCCTGATCGAGGTGCTGGTGGCGCTGGCGATCATTGCCGTGGCCATGGCCGCCGCCGTGCGCGTGGCCGGGTTGATGACCCAGAGCAACGGTTTGCTGCGGGATAAATCCATCGCGTTGCTGGCGGCGCAGAGCCGCCTGGCGGAACTGCGGCTGGAGGGGCATTTGCGGGGTGGCAAGAAGACCTTCGAGTGTGATCAAGGCCGCCTGAAATTACGTTGCGAGCAGACCATCAACGCCGATGGCCGCCTGTTTCAGGTCAACCTGCAGGTGCTCGACGCCAGCCGCGAAGCGCCGCCCCTGGCGCGGCTGGACACCCAGGTCATGGCCGAGTGAGCAGCGGCAGCGCTGGGCCGTCCGGCAACTTGTCGAGGTTGACGCGCAGCTTTTCACCACCGCGTTCGATTTCCACACCGTCACCTTGGATGGCGGTCAGCCGCACGCCGGGGCTGAGGCGTTCACCCACTAGAAAGCTGCGCGGCGGGCCGTCGTTGAGACTCAGGATCGCCACCGCACCACGGGCGCCTGCCAACACGCCAGTGACTTTGACTTGCAGCGCCGTCGGCGCATTGGAAAACCATTGCAGCGCCGGGTTATCGCTGCGCGCCGCCAGTGCCTGGGGCGTGGCTTGGGGCGTGTGGGATTCTGCCGTGGTCAGCAGCAGCGGCGTCCATACCGCCACGCCCGCCAGGGCGGCCAGCACCCCCAGCGCCTGCACGCCGTGGGCCAGGGTGAAACGAGGGGCAAATGCCATGGGGAGGACCTCCTGTTTGTCCGTCGCACCAGCCTACAGATCAATTCGCACGCTTTTATTTCACAGACTCCCCAGTTCTCCAGGAAGCCCGCGATGAAACAGCAAGGTTTCACTCTGATCGAGCTGATGGTGGTGCTGGTGATCATCGGCATCGCCAGTGCCGCCATCAGCCTCACGATCAAACCCGACCCGCTGCACCTGCTGCGCAAAGACGCCGAGCGCCTGAGCCAGTTGCTGCAGGTGGCCCAGGCCGAAGCCCACGCCGACGGTCGCCCCATCACTTGGCGTGCGGATGCCAAGGGCTTTCGCTTCAATCGCCGTAGCGATGACGGGACGAGCGTGGAGTCCTTCCAGGGCGACACCCAACTGCGCCCGCGCCTCTGGGAAAGCACGCCCATGCAGATCAACATCGAACCCCGGCAAACCCTGGTACTCAATGCCGAGTGGATCAACCCGCCGTTGCGGGTGGTGCTGTCCGATGGGCAGCACAGCCTCAGCCTGCAACGCGACGCTGCGGGTTTGATGCGCGTGGTGAGTCAATCATGAACAGGTCCCAGCAAGGCTTCACCCTGATCGAAGTGATGGTGGCGATCATGCTCATGGCGGTGGTCAGCCTGATCGCCTGGCGCGGGCTGGACAGCGTGACCCGTGCCGATCAGCATTTGCAGGCGAGCAGCGAGCAGACCGAGGTGTTGCTACGGGCGCTGAACCAGATGCAGCGCGACATCAGCTTGCGCGCCAGTGTTGAGCTGGTCGCAACCGATATGGCGCAAGACCAGACGCCCAAAACCGAAGGGCTGGCCGCCGTGACCGTGCGCAGCTCCGACAGCAAGGGCTTCAGGCTGGACGTGATCCGCAGCGCCCCGATGGCCGGGGATGGGCTGCAACGCGTGCGCTGGTGGCTCAAGGGCGACTCGCTGTACCGCGCCGCCGCGCCAGCGCGGGACCGATACCCGCTGCCGGCGGCGAAAGACGGGGTGGTGGTGTTGACCGGTGTGAGTGACCTGCAGGTGCGAGTGTGGGACGCGGACAAGGGATGGCGACAATTGAGCGGTAATCGTCGGGAAGATCCGCTGGGACTGGAAATCAGCCTGGTGCGGCAGACGCCTCAGGGCGTGGAAAAGTACCGGCAGGTATTAGGGCCGTTGAGGTCTTTGAATTAACTCAACAACACCACCCCACCCGGCAACTCCGTGCACTTGGCCCCATACGCATCGCGAATCAACAACGCCACGCCCGCCAACTGCTGCAAACTGAACCGCGCCTGCACCCGGCGCTGGCCCAACTCTTTGTTGAGCAGTAACAGCATGCCCGGCCGGTAGCGGTTGATTTCGTCCACCACCGTCGCCAGCGTGGCGTTGTTGAACACCAGTATCTGTTCACGCCAGGCCACGACCGCCTGGGTGTCTACCGTGGTCACTTCACTGACGCCAGCAACGCCATAGGTCAGTTGCCGACCGCCATCCAGGCGCACACTGCGTCCGGCGATATCCACTGAGAGCGAGCCCTCGATACAGGTCACGCACACGTTGTGGTCGGTGTTGCGCACGTTGAAGCGTGCCTGCGCCGCGCTCACCCAACCATCACCGGCCTGGACCTTGAGCGGTTGGGCAACGTGGGCGATCACTTCGACTTCACCTTCGACCAGTTCAATGCCCTGCCCCACCCGACTGATGCGGGTCTGGGTGTTGAGTTCCAGGCTGATCCCTTCGCTCAACAGCACTTGGCGTTGCTCACCGACTTCGGTGCGATAGTCCGCCGTGAGTCCGGCAAAGCCACCCGGCACGCCGACGCGCACCATCACCACGGCTGCCGAAGCGGCAATCGCGCCGCCCAAAAACGCGCGCCGACCAAAGCTGCGCGGTTGCGCCACCTGGTCGAGGGCCGGTGTGAGTTGCTGCCACAGCACCTTGGCCTGCTCGAATGCCTGGGCATGCTCGGGGCTCTGCGCGCACCAGGCTTTGAGCGCCTTGGCATCGGCCACGGTGGCGCGGCCCGAAGTCAGCAGGAGCAGCCAGTCGCGGGCTTCATCGTGCAGGGGGCTGGCGGCGGATGGCCGGGCGTTGGGGAAGCTGAAAATATTCAAGCGCGCACGTACTCACGGATTTATCAGGGACTCGACACTAAGACGGTTTTCCGGCCCCGGGACCGAACCGCTGAATCACTTTTCTTTCGAGGCGCTTGGCACAGTGGCCCAGGGCGGCCTTGATTTCCTTCTCGACCATGCGCGTGGAGATGCCGAACCGCTGGGAAATCTCCAGGTGCGGCGCCTCTTCCAGGCGGGCGGCGATGAGGATTTTGCGGCGACGGGCCGGCAGTTCGTAGAGCGCTTTGACCAGGGACTGGATTTCTTTCTGACCGCCCACCACCCGCGACGGGTCCTGGGCTTCGTCGGCGCTTTGCAGCAGTTCTTCCACTTCGCTGCCGGTGAGCAGGC
>NZ_AOHM01000080.1:0-23235 GCF_000510895.2 Pseudomonas sp. FH1 | reverse complement strand
GATTATTTTGAAAATAAATCCTCAAAGACAGTTGCTCCCACATTTGACGGTGTTTACAAATCAAAAATGTGGGAGCGGGCTTGCCCGCGAAGAGGCCCTCAGCGTTTCGGCGCTGTATTGCCCTGCTGCACCACCCAATCCACCACCTGTTTATTCAACTGATCCCCCGCCTGCCCAAACCCGGCTACCACCGCCGGCACTTTGGTATCTGCCACCGGTTGCCTCACCTCAAACCGCCGGCTGGCAACGATCCGCTGATCACTCCCCCGCACCAACCGCGCATCCAGGCGAATCACTACCTCCACCGCACTGCCGTGGTATTCACTCTGGAATGCCTGCAGTTGCCCGCCCAGCTCATAGTCGGACTGCAGATTGGTATCGTCGGTGCTCAGCAGCGTCACCCGGCCATCGCGCTGGAAGCCATCCATGAAGCGGTTGCGCAGCAGCACCGGCGACGGGTCGCTCCAGCGCGAGTTGGCATAACTGCTGATCAGGTCGCCATTGGGCACCACGGCAATGCGCGGGCTGTCGAGAAATTCGCTGGTCTGTGGCTTGTTCACGCGCAGTGACCAGCTGACCGGCGCGGCCTGGTTGGTGGTCTGTGCCGAGGCCAGGCGATACACATCCGACGGGTCGGCCTTGGGCAGGATCGAGCACGCGCTCACCAGTGCCAGGGCCACCGGGGCGATCATTTGGTAAGCACGCTTCATGGCGTGAACTCCTTGTTCTTGTCGCTGCCCAGCAGGTAACCGCTGGGGTTGGCTTCCAGGCGGCGGGAGATGGCGCGTAGCGAACCGAGGGTTTCGCGCAGTTCGCGCACGGCCGGCGCCAGTTCGTTGAGGCCTTGCATGCCGCTGTTCACCGAGTCCTTGTTGTTGGTCAACAAGGTGTTGATGGTCGCGGTGCTTTGTTCAAGGGATTTCATGGCCTGCTCGGCACTGCCGAAGGCCTGCTTGCCCTGTTCGTTGAGCAAGCCGTTGGCGTTGCGCATCAGCACGGTGGTCTGCTCCAGGGCGGCGCTCGCCTGTTTGCTCACCTGCATCAGTTGCTGCATCACCACCTTGATATCGCCGCGCTGGTCGGCGATGGCACCGGTGGTTTGTTGCAGGTTGTCCAACGTATTGCTCAGGCGTTCGACGTTCTCGCGGGAGAACATGTGGTTGGCGTTGTGCAGCAACAGGTTGATGCTGGTCATCAGGTCGTTGCTGTTGTTCAGCAGGCGCGCGATGGGCGATGGTGAGGCGATGATCTGTGGCAGGTTACCGTCTTTGCCCTTGAGCTCGGGACTCTGCGGGGTGCCGCCACTGAGCTGGATGATCGAGGTACCGGTGATGCCGGTCAGGGCCAGCTTGGCCTGGGTGTCTTCCTTGATCGGCGTCTGCCCGGCCAGGCGGATACGTGCCAGCACGCGGCGCGGATCCTTGGGGTCCAGGCTCAGGCTGATGACATCGCCCACCTTGATCCCGCTGTACTGCACTGAACTGCCCTGGGACAGGCCGCTGACCGCCTCGTTGAAGATCACTTCGTAGTCCTGGAAGGCGCTGTCGACGCTGGACTTGGCCAGCCACAGGCCGAACAGCATCGCGCCGACCACCACGATCACGCTGAACAGACCGATCATCACATGATGGGCTCGGGTTTCCATGTCATACCTCGTTAAGCGATTGAGCGGCATCCAATGCCGCGCGGCCACGGGGGCCGTGGAAATATTCGTGGATCCATGCGTCGTCCGTTTCCGAGACGACATCAATGGCATCGGCCACCAGCACTTTCTTCTGCGCCAGCACCGCCACGCGGTCGGTGATGGTGTACAGCGTGTCCAGGTCGTGGGTGACCAAAAACACACTCAAGCCCAGCGCATCGCGAAGAGTCAGGATCAGTTGGTCGAATTGCGCCGCACCGATCGGGTCGAGGCCGGCGGTGGGCTCGTCGAGGAACAGAATGTCCGGGTCCAATGCCAGGGCGCGGGCCAAGGCGGCGCGCTTGATCATGCCGCCGGACAGTGACGCCGGGTACTTGTCGGCCGCCGACAGCGGCAGTCCAGCCAGGGCCAGTTTCACGGCGGCCAGGTGCTCGGCGTCGCGGCGGCTGAGGCCGGCGTGTTCAATCAACGGCAGTGCAACGTTCTCGGTCACGGTCAGCGAAGAAAACAGCGCGCCCTTCTGGAACAGCACGCCGAAGCGCCGTTCCACCAGGGAGCGCTCATGTTCCGGCAGGCTCGGCAGGTTTTTGCCGAACACCCGCACCTCACCTTCGCTGGGCCGGCGCAGGCCGACGATGCTGCGCAGCAGCACCGACTTGCCGCTGCCGGAGCCGCCGACCACTGCGAGGATCTCGCCTTTGTACAAGTCCAGGTCGAGGTTCTCGTGCACGCTCTGGCTGCCAAAGCGATTGCACAGGCCGCGCACTTCAATCACCGCCTCGGCGGGCGCTCGGTGTTGACGACTCACCAGCCCATCTCCATGAAGAACAACGCGGCGACCGCATCCAGCACGATCACCACAAAGATCGATTGCACCACGCTGGAGGTGGTGTGGGCGCCGACCGACTCGGCACTGCCGCTGACCTTGAAACCCTCCAGGCAGCCAATGGCGGCGATCAGGAACGCAAAAACCGGCGCCTTCACCATGCCCACCAGAAAATGCTGCACGCCAATGTCCGATTGCAGCAGCGAGAGGAACATTGCCGGTGAAATATCCAGCGCCACGGCGCAGACCACGCCGCCGCCGACGATGCCCGAGAGCATCGCCAGGAAGGTCAGCATCGGCAGCGCCACCAGCAATGCCAGCACGCGAGGCAGCACCAGCAATTCCATCGGGTCCAGGCCCAGGGTGCGGATCGCGTCGATTTCTTCGTTGGCCTTCATCGAGCCTATCTGCGCGGTAAAGGCGCTGGCGGTGCGGCCGGCGATCAGGATGGCGGTCAGCAAGACGCCGAATTCCCGCAGGAAAGAGAACGCTACCAGGTCCACCGTGAAGATCGTCGCGCCGAAGCTTTTGAGCACCGTGGCCCCCAGAAAGGCCACCACTGCACCGACCAGGAAGGTCAGCAAAGCCACGATTGGCGCGGCATCCAGACCGACCTGTTCAAGGTGCGCAACCATCGGCGTCACGCGCCAGCGTTTGGGGCGGAAAATGCCACGTGCAAAGGTTTCGAGAATCAGGCCGATAAAGCCCAGCAGTTTCTGGGTGTCCTGCCAGACGGTATCCACTGCCCGGCCGATGCGCGCCAGCACCTGAATGCCCGCCGCTTCTTCCGGGGCTTTTTCCGGCACGCAAAAATCATTCAGGGAGCGGTAGACGGTCTTGAGCAGGGCGCGGTCGGCGGCCGACAGGCTGCAATCGGTCTGTTCGGCGGATTGCTCAATGCGGCTCGGCCCCAGCAACTCCACCAGCAGCGAGGCGCCGGCGGTATCCAGGGCACCGAGGCCGTTGAGGTCGATGCGTGCGCCAGCGTCGTATTGGCCGTCGAGCTTGTCCGACAGCTTCTTCAGGTTGGCATAGTGGGCCAGCGTCCAGTCCCCCGTAATCCTCAGCTGTGGCGGGGTGGTGGACGTGTCGAGGTGGGCTGCACCGGCCGTCGTAGGGGGGGTCATAAGCTCCGAGCTTGTTTGGCTATCCACAATTCCTACGTAATAGCACGAACCTGCCTACTTTGGGTTGTCCGTTTGTGCTGAGTCGGTCACTTTGAAGCGCAGCACGCCGATCACCTGCCCGTCTTCGGTCAGTACGCGTACCTGCCAGCGGCCTACGGCATCACCAGGGAAGTTCTGCTTGTGGGTCCAGGCGCGGTAGCCCTCTTTGCGTCCGCCATGAATGTCCAGGGCGATACGGTCGACTTCTTTACCGTTGAATTGCCACACATGGTAAATGCGCTCATCCAACCCGCGCGGCGCGTTGATCGCGGTGTAGGCGTACAGCCCGCCGCTGCGCAGTTGGGCGGCGGTGACTTCCTTGAGGTCGTCGCCCGGCGTGCGGTCTTGCAGTTGTGTGCTGATCGCGACTTCGGTCATCCACAAAGTGGCCGGCGGCACCCAACTGCGCAGGAACCACCCGGCGCACCCAATGGCGGCCGTGACCCCGAGTAACATCGCCCAGCCTTTGACACTGCGCAGCGGCATACTCACGGCCAAGCTCGGAATCGACAACGCCATGGCCACGCCGAGGGCCAGCTTGTAACTCTCGGCCGTGGTCAGGTGCAGGATGATCGGCAGCGCGGTGAGCAGCGCGGCGAACAGTGTGAAGGTGTGCAGCGCAAGGAACAGTGAACGTTTGGGCGCCAGCCATTTGTAGTACAGCGGGTCGACGATCGACACCAGCGCCGCCGCGCCGAGCAGGCCGGTGAACACCGACTGGCCGCTGTTCCATGCCGTGGTGATGAAAAAGAACGGCAACACGAAGAACAGGCTTTCCTGGTGGATCATCTGGGTCGCATAGCGCAGCAACGGTTCGGGAATCTCCCGCTTGAAAACCTTGGTGAACAGTTGGGTGAAGCTGTTTTCCAGCATCAGCCACAGCCAGCTCACCAGCATGATCACCGCGATCCAACTGGCCATGCCCTGCTGGCGGTCCACCAGGATGAAACTGCACACACCCGAGATGAAGCCGCCGAGTGCAATCACCCCTGGGTAACGCTTCATCAGTTCGAGGACGCGGGTGATCAAGCGGGTCAGGTTTTGCATTCGGCGGTTCGCAGTCTTGTAGGAAAAAATCCCAAACAGAATAACGTCTTAGCCCGTCATCCGTTGCGTCATTACGCGATCCGTTTGCGATAACGCCGCACGCCGATCAACACAATGGCAATCAGACCGAGTAGACCGGCGCCGATCCAACTGAGCAGGTCGTAACTGAGCAGCGGTTTCTCGATGCGCCAGTAACCGGGTTGATTGAACACTTGGCGCATGGCCTGGTTGGTCTGGTCCAGGCTCACGGCCTTGATGCGTTTGACCGGGTCGCTGAAATGCCCGTTGTTGTAGTCACCGGAAGCGCTCCAGTAATAGTCGGCCAATGCGCTGTTGCCCTGCACGGCCCAGGCCTGGCGGGCGACGGCGGCCTGTTGCAGGCGGGCGAACACCGCCGGGTCGAGACCGTCTTTGAGCAACTGCGCCCTGAGGTCCTGGAGGACCTGTTCGGCGTCGGGGAGGTTTTCCCGCTCAAGGTCGGCATTCAGGCTGAGGAACCCGACGCCGCCAAGCACTTCGCGTTCGCTCCAAGGGCCGTAGGACAAACCGTGCTTGAGGCGCAGTTGACGGTACAGCGCCCAGTCGAGGTAGTCCTTGAGCAGGTCGTAGGTTTCGTCATGGCCGTCGTCCAGTACCGGCTCAGGGAACAGCCAGTGCAGTTTGGCGCTATCGCCGACCCAGCCGTGGGTCAGTTCGCGGTGGGCGGCGGCGGCATGCTGGATTTCCGGGAGTGCCGGGTGTTCCGTGGGCTCGACCGGGTCGAGCTGGCCATAGGTGCGTTCCAGATAGGCTGGCAGCAGTTTGTCGAGGTCACCGACGATGATCAAAGTCATGTTGTTGGGCGCGTACCAGTTTTTGCGCAGGCTCTCCAACTGGTCGCGGGTCAGATGGTCGACCTCGGCGCGTTCGGCGCATTTGAGGCCCAGTTCGACGGCCAGTTGATTACTGGCGGTGTGGCCCAGGTCCTGGCGGTCCAGCAGGCGTTGCAGGTGTGAGTAATGGCCGCCGTCTTCGCGCTCCACCACTCGCTTGGCCGCGTCGATATTGGCGTCGGTCAGTTCGGTGCGGGTGATGATCGCCAGCAGCAGGTCCAGCACCTTGCGCTGGTTTTGTGCGGGCGCTTCGATTACGAAGGTGGTGTCGGCGTTGCTGGTATAGGCGTTCCACTCGCCGCCCAGCGCCTGCATGCGGTCTTCCAGCTCACCTTCTCCACCGCCGTCGATGCCGCTGAACAGCAAGTGTTCCAGCAGGTGCGGCAGCTCTTTGTCCTCGCAACTGAAGTCGTCCAGGCCCACGCCCACCACCAGGCGGATCGCCACATGCCCGCGTTCGGTGCCCGGTTTGAGCAGCAATTGCAGGCCATTGGGCAAGGTGTAGCCCTCGACTTGCAGGCGGTCAAAGGCGAAGGTATGGGCAGCACCCATGAGCAGGCAGGCGAACAACAGGCGACGCATAACAAGCTTCCTGGCGAGTGAGGTCAGTTTTAACTGACTTCACGGGCCATAGTACGTTCAGGGCGAATGTGTGATGTCGGCAATATCTTCGGCGGAGAGCGCGCCGGTGTCGGACGTTTCCAACACTACATAAGCACTGCTGCAAAACAACGAGTTGAGGCGTTTCATGTCCGCAATCAGCTCCAAGTGTAGGGAGCTGGTCTCCAGGCTCTGTACAATTTTTCGCTGCAGGCGACTCACGTGGGCGTGGGCCAGGCGCCGTTCCTGGGCGCGGAAGCGGCGTTTTTCGCGCAGCAATTGGCGGGCGCTTTCCGGGTCGGCGCTAAGGAACACTGACAGGCCCAGGCGCAGGTTGGCGATCAACTGGCTGTGCAGGCCGGTGAGTTCTTCCAGGCCCACTTCGGAGAATTGGCGACGCTGGGAAGTTTTCTGCTGCTGAACTTTGCGCAGCATGCGTTCGATCAGGTCGCCGGCCAGTTTCAGGTTGATCGACAGCTCGATGATTTCGGCCCAGCGGCGGCTGTCCTGTTCACTGAGGTCTTCGCGGGGCATTTGCGCCAGGTAGAGCTTGATCGCGCTGTACAGCGATTCGACATCATCACTGAGGCTGCGGATTTCCTGGGTGATGGCGGTCTGTTTGCCGCGTAGCACTTCCTGCATGGCGGTGAGCATGTTGTCGATCAGGTCGCCCAGGCGCAGGGTTTCACGGGCGGCGTTGGCCAGGGCCAGGCTTGGGGTGCTGAGTGCCGTCAGGTCCAGATGGCGCGGCTTGGCTTTGCCGTTGACCTCTTCACGCTCGGGCAGCAGCCAGGCGCATAGTTTTGCCATCGGGCCGATGGTGGGCAACAGGATCAGGCAACGGCTGACGTTGTAGAGCAGGTGGAAGGTGATGACCATGCCTTGAGCGCTGTAGTCCAGGCCATCCATCCACAGCACCAGCGGGTCCAGCACAGGAATGATCAGCAACAGGCCGATCAATTTGTACAACAGGCTGCCCAGCGCGACCTGGCGCCCGGCCGCGTTCTGCATGCTGGTGCTGAGGAAGGCCAGTACGCCGCTGCCGATGTTGGCGCCGATCACCAGGCCGATTGCGACATGCAAGCCGATCACGCCTGCGCCGGCCAGAGTCGCGGTCAGTAGGACAGCGGCCAGGCTGGAGTAGGAAATCATCGCGAACAAGGCGCCGACCAGGGCGTCGAGCAAGATGTCGCCGGTCAACGATGCGAACAACACTTTCACGCCTTGGGCATGGGTGATCGGCCCGGCGGCTTCGACGATCAGTTGCAGCGCAAGAATGATCAAGCCGAGGCCGATTCCCACGCGGCCCAGCTGCCCTGCCCGCGTTTGTTTGCGCGACAGGAAGAAAATCACCCCGAGAAAAATCAGCAGCGGCGACAGCCAGGACAAATCGAACGTCAGCACCCGCGCCATCAATGCCGTACCGACATCGGCGCCGAGCATGGTCGCCAGGGCGGGCATCAGCCCCATCAGGCCCTGGCCGACAAAGGAGGTCACCAGCATCGCCGTGGCGTTGCTGCTCTGCACCATGGCCGTTACCAGGATACCGGCGATAAACGCCAGCCAGCGCTTGGACATGTTCTGCCCGATGACTTGGCGCAGGTTGGAACCGTAGACCCGCAGGATGCCGGTACGGACGATGTGCGTGCCCCAGATCAGCAGGGTCACGGCGGAAAGCAGATTGAGCAAGGTCAGCATGCTCGGCCCCCCGTGTGGGTGCGCTCTAAAGTGAGCGAAGGAAAGTTGCCGCGTGCCGCTCTACGTCTTGTACTTAAGCTGTAGTTGGCGAATGGGCTCTGCGCCAGCATCGCATAGCTAAAGTGGGGATTGAAACAAAACTGTCATGAAATCAGCTTTTTGCGCATGCAAAAAAGGGGCTTATAAAAGCCCCTTTTTGTCTGGCTCGGGTTTATTGACCCGGAATGTCTTTGCGCAGTTTCACCGGGTCCTGCTGTTTTTTCTTTTTCGCGATGGCGGTGCGCATCTTGATGTTCACCGCTTCCACCGCCAGCGAGAACGCCATGGCGAAGTAGACATAGCCTTTTGGCACGTGCACATCGAAGGATTCGGCGATCAGCACGGTACCCACCACCAGCAGGAACGACAGCGCCAGCATCTTCAGCGACGGGTGCTTGTCGATGAATTCGCTGATGGTGCCGGCTGCCAGCATCATCACCAATACCGCCACGACAATCGCCGCGACCATGACCGGGACATGGGACACCATGCCGACGGCAGTGATCACCGAGTCCAGGGAGAACACGATGTCGATGATGGCGATCTGCACGATGGTGTAGATGAACTTGCCACCCTTGCCGCCTGGCTCTTCGTGGGTTTCGTCTTCACCTTCCAGCGCGTGGTACATCTCCTGGGAGCTTTTCCACAGCAGGAACAGGCCACCGAAGAACAGGATCAGGTCGCGACCGGAAATGCCCTGGCCGAAGACCACGAACAGGTCGGCGGTCAGTTGCATTACCCAGGTGATCGACAGCAGCAACAGGATGCGCGTGACCATGGCCAGCGCCAGGCCGAAGATCCGGGTGCGCGCCTGCATATGCTTGGGCATGCGGCTGACCAGGATCGAAATCATGATGATGTTATCGATGCCCAGGACGATCTCGAGGGCCGTCAGGGTGAAGAAGGCAATCCAGATCTCCGGATTGGTCAGCCATTCCATGTGTATTCCTTTGAGCAAGTGTTAAACCGCGCAAGCTGCAGCGCCGCGCGGTTGAGTTGGTACGATTATAGAGTGCTGAACAGCGGAATAATCCCCATCAGCAAAGCGGCGACCATTATGCACAGGCACACCAGTACTGCCCACTTGAGGGTAAAGCGCTGGTGATCGCCAAACTCGATACCGGCCAAAGCGACCAGCAGGTAGGTCGAGGGTACCAGCGGACTCAACAGGTGCACCGGTTGACCGACGATCGACGCACGGCCCATTTCTGCAGCCGTGATGCCGTAGTGGCTGGCGGCTTCGGCGAGTACGGGCAGTACGCCATAGTAGAACGCATCGTTGGACATGAAGAATGTAAACGGCATGCTCACCAGCGCGGTGATCACCGCCAGGTACGGGCCCAGCGCCTCAGGGATGACGGCTAGCAGGCTCTTGGACATGGCATCGACCATGCCGGTGCCCGACAGGATGCCGGTGAAGATACCGGCCGCGAAGATCAGCCCTACCACCGCCAGTACGCTGCCGGAGTGGGCGGCGACGCGGTCTTTTTGCATCTGCAGGCATGGGTAGTTGACGATCATCGCGATACTGAACGCCACCATGAACAGCACCGGCAGTGGCAACAGGCCCGCAATCAGTGTGCACATCAGGGCAAAGGTCAGGGCGCCGTTGAACCAGATCAGCTTCGGACGTCGGGCGTCCGGGAATTGCGACACGCTGATTTCGCTGTGGTCGATCTCGTCGCCTTGCAGGTGCAATTCACCCAGGCGTGCACGTTCGCGCAGGCCGTACATGTAGGCGATCACCAGGATGGCGACGACGCCGGCGGCCATGGCCGGGATCATCGGTACGAAAATGTCCGATGGGTCCACATGCAGCGCACTCGCGGCACGGGCGGTCGGGCCGCCCCAAGGCGTCATGTTCATCACGCCGCCGGCGAGGATGATCAGGCCGGCCATGATCCGCGGGCTCATGCCGATGCGCTGGTACAGCGGCAGCATGGCGGCCACGCAGATCATGTAGGTGGTGGCGCCGTCACCGTCGAGGGACACGACCAGGGCCAGCACCGCGGTGCCGACCGAGACTTTCAGCGGGTCGCCCTTGACCATCTTGAGGATCTTGCGCACGGCCGGGTCGAACAGGCCGGAGTCGATCATCAGGGCAAAGTAGAGAATGGCGAACATCAGCATCACGCCGGTCGGCGCGAGCTTGGTGATACCCGCAAGCATCATCGGGCCGATCTCCGGCGCGAAACCGCCGAACAGCGCGAACAGGATCGGCACGATGATCAGGGCGATCAGCGCGGATAGGCGCTTGGTCATGATCAGGAACATGAACGTGATGACCATGGCAAAGCCAAGGAAAGTCAGCATAGGAATACTCCAGGCGTAGCGCGGCTAGGGAATGGCGAACCGAGTGGGGGTCAGCGCAGAACGAAAGGCACGAGGCGTACGGGTGGAGTGGGGGCGAACAGGCGGGTACGAGCGGACATCGGGAATCACCATTGTTGTTGTTAACAGCCGGTCTGTTGCCGGCAGTGGGGGCGATCCTAGACGGGTAAGCTTTCAGCCAGCTTTCGCCGGCTGAAAGGGTGATGAGGGGTTGTTCGGCGTTTCAGGGCAGCTCCAGGCCGCCAGCCGCCTTGTGCAATGCCCGCAAATGCTCGCCCACCTGCTTGAGGTTGGCTTCGCAGGCGGCAATCTCGGCGGAGCGCGAGGGGTCCAGCAGCGCCCTCACCTCTTTATCCAGCTCGCCGGTCAGCGATTGCAGTTGCTTCTGGCGCTCGGCGCTTTCCGATTCCAGGCGCTTGGCTTCCGAAGGTTGCGGCAGGCCATAGCCGCCGCTGCCCAGGAGTTCTGCCGGGCGGCTGAGGAAGCCGCTGTTGGCGAGGATCTGTTGCAGCGTGGCGTTGGCTTTCTCCATGCCGCCGTTTTTCAGCTCGCGGGCGCCGAGGTAGCGTTGTTTGACTTCGTCCTGGGCCAGCATCAACTGCTTGCGAAAGCTCGCCTGCTCAAGCAGCAACAATGCGGCGCTGGTGCGCAGATCGGCCTGACCGAACCACTGGCGACGCTCCTCTGCGCTGAGAGACAGCCAGTCTTCGACCTGGGTCTGTTTGATCGGCAGATGCTTGCGCAGTACATCGAACATCGCCTGGTAGCGCTCGCGGAAGGAGTCGAAGTGATAACCGAGGCGTAATGCCCTGCGTTTGTCGTCCAGTACGCTGGTGTCGGCCAGGCCGCGGGCGCTCAGTACTTCGAGCAAACCGTTGGGCGTGATGTTGTCCAGGCCAGTCAGTTGCGGGTTGGCGCTGCCGCTGCGTAACAGCTTCAGGCTCTCCACTGCACAGTTGTTGGAAATGAAGAAGTAGTTGCCGTCGTAGCTCCAGTGCATTTCGGCAGCATGCTCGACGGTGTCGTTGATTTCCTGGCGGGTCAGTTTCAACGGCACGGAGGCCAGGCCGCGCAACTCGGTCTTGGTGTACTCGTCGATCACTTGCGCCAGCGGCAGCACAAACAGGCGCGACGGGTATTTGCCGACCAGGCCGTCCCAGCTCGACAGCTGTACGTCACCGACAAATGCGCGGTAGGACAACACCAGGTGCTGGTCCAGATCCAGCCGACAATCCGGCCCGCGCGGCCGACCTGGCGCGCAGATCACCAGGCGCAACATGCTGTGGCCCCAGCGGCTCACCAGGTTCTGGTTGGCTTCGGCCAGCAGGTAGTCGATTTCGTAGACGCGCTCCGGGTCGACATGGCCCAGCGGCGTCTTGGCGAAATCGTTGCCGGCGTTCAGGAATGCGTAGGTGTTGGCGCAGGTGTCTTGATTCGGCGGCGCCCAGCCAAAGTGTTCTTTGTAGTAACGGAACAGCGAGGGGCGGCGACAGGCGTAGCTTGGGTCAAGCAGGAAGTATTCCATGTTGACTGCGACGAATTCCAAGGGGCTGGTGGTTTCGTAGATGTCCGGGCTGCGCGCGACCTGATGGTTGTTTTGTTCGCGCTCGCCACGACGGCCGACGTACTGCGGCCAGCCGGCAAGGTCCAGCAGGCGTGGGTCATCGCTGAGGGTAAAGCGTCGGTCATGCTGGCCGCGGCATTGATCCGGCAGGCCGATCAAGCCGGTGATGCTGTTCTGGCGGCTGCAGCGGTTGATCAGTGCGCGGTCTGATTTGGACCACAGGCGTGCACGGTCATAGATGTGCGTCAGTTCATGCAATACGGTGGCGAGCATTTCGCGGCGCACGGTGCCGTGGGGGCGATTGGTTTTCTGGGTGGCGGCGCTGCCGTCGGTCAGGCTGGCAAGCAGGTTGCGATTGAGGTCCAGCTCGGACACCAAGGAGGCTTGCCCGTAGGCGTTCTCGGGCATCTTGTCGGTCCAGCCGACATCAATACGCCGGTCCAACTGCTCGATGAAGCGCGGCGGCAAGGCGCGCATCGCTTCGTCGAGCAACGCCTGGCTGGCCTGCTGTTCAGCCGGGCTCAAGCCCTCGGTCTTGAGCCGCAGTTGCAGGCCGGCCTGGGCTGCGCTGGCACACAGCAGCACAACCCCGGCCAGGAGCCAGGCGGCCATTCGCCTCACAGTGCGAGGATAGCTTCGGCGAGGGTCTGGTCACTGGCGTCGCGGGCTTCCGGCAAACGGGTGCGCAGGGTGTCGAAGGCGGCTTCCAGGTGTGCGCCACGGATCTCGCCGTTGGTAGCGACGAAGCTGGCAGCGTCATCGTGGGCTTCGCGCACGACTTTGGAGTCGCGGATGGAGGTGGTGGTGTCCGAGGTGAAATCAATGGTGCGGCCAGAGGCGCGAACAATGATGTTACTGGTGGCCACCAGGGTGTGTGCCTGGGCAACGTCGGCCAACAACAGCAGGCCAAGGGTGGCGGCAATCAGCGGGCTACGCATGGAATAACTCCAAATACAAAGATGGAATACAGAGATGATTATTGGACGAGAATTGCTTGCGCCAGTTCAAGGTCGCTGGCGTTAAGTTTTGGTTGGCTGTGGCGCAGATAATCCAGCGCTGACTCCAACCGTGCCCCCCGCCATTGGCCGCCAGTGGCGATAAACGCGGCAGCGTCATCCTGGGCGGCCATTATCACTTTTCTGTCGAAGGGTGCGGAAGTCACCTTGCTGGTGGCGTACGCACTGGCGACGGTGCTCTGCGTGGTCAGGTCGAAGGCCGAAGCCAAGGGCGACCAGGCGGCGCAAAGCAATACAGGAACTATTAACAGGCGGTATGAAAAAACCATGGGACTCGACAACTGAAAACGAGCGCCAAGGCTAGCGTAATGCCCGGGCGAGAGCCAGCGCCCAGGCATCAGCCCTGCATTCAGATCGCCAGGATGGCCTGGGCCAGTTGTACGTCAGTTGCGGTGTTCAGCTGCGGCGCTTGTTGGCGGATCTGGGCCAGGGCGCTTTCCAGTTTCACGCCACGGATGGCGCCTTCACTGGCTACAAAGCTGGCGGCGTCGTCACGGGCAGCGCGCACGACTTTGTTGTCGCGCAGGGACGAGGTGGCATCGGAAGTGGCGTCGGAGGTGGCCTTTAGCGCGCCGACGATGGAGTCGGTGGTCACGATGAAGCTGGTCGCGTTGGCGTTGGCTGCCAGGGCCAACAGGGCGGCGGCACTCAGCAGGCTAAGACGGGACATGGGATGACTCCTGTAGATGAATGGATAAGGTGGCGCAGGGCAGCTATTGGGGATCAGACGCCTGTACTGCGCGGTTCGCCACGTGGTGACTGGATATTAAGCCGCCGTTTATCCGTTCGGGAAGCATCTTGACTGCTTAGTCACGCCAGAACGGTTTGGACAGCTCGTTCATTCGGTCGCCGGGGCTGATGCCCAGGTCGGACAGTTCACGGCTATCAAGCTGCGACAGCTGGCGCCGTTCATAGGCCTGGCGCAGCCATTTGGCCACGGTCGAGGCCGCTTGGCGTAACAACCGTTTATAGCGGGGGGACGGCGTATCCATGGCGAGCACCTTTCATGAGGTCTTGGAGCACCATGTTGAGCGAGGGGATGTGACCGATACAGATACACTGAAGTTAAATTGTACTGCTTAACTGTTGTATTTTTTAAACTGTACCTGTCGTCGAATCATGCCACTGTTTTCCGGTTGAAAACCCAAACCCCGAAAACAACAAAGCCCGCCTCCGGTTTCCCGTGGCGGGCTTTGCTTTGACAAATCAGGGTGCTGGCGGTGGACCCGGTAGGTCAGGGCCAGCGAGCGCTAAATCAGCGCCAGAAAGGCTTGCTCAGCTCTTCGTAGCGTTGAGCTTCGCTGATGCCTGCGTCAGCCAGCAGACGCGAGTCCAGACGAGCCAGTTGGTGGCGGCTGGAGATGCGGCGCTGCCACAACATCAGGTTGGCGATAACGCGCAGAGGCAGGGAGGCCTGGGTGTTTACAGCTTTTTCTTCGAAGAACAGATCGGAACTGAGTGTACGTTCCATGGTGACATCCTTCCGCTTGTGGCGGGATTAGGTAGTGGTTTAACTGATGCCAATGATCCTCTTCCGGCGCAAGACTCTCTAGATACAGTTCACCTGTATTGTGAGGGGCCAGTTAACTGTTTATAGGGGCTGTACTGTACGGAAATGGGGCAACTGTACCTGTCCGCACTAAAGTAGTGCGAAATTGGCATTTTTGAAGTGGGGTGTGGGATATTTCGGTAGGAATTGACCGGTACAGCAGTACAGTTTTTTCAAGAAATGCCGGCGGAGATGTCGAGCTGATGAAACTGTGTTTGCATCAGCCCGGATCTGTATCAATTACGCCTTGAGCATATGCCCGGATTCTTCCAGGTTGATGTGCCAGCTCAGTGCATCACGCAGGATGTGCGGCGTGTGCCCGCCGATGGCGCAGGCAGCGTTGAAGTAACTGTTCAGGGCGTCGCGGTAGGCGGGGTGCACACAGTTGTCGATGATCACCCGCGCCCGTTCCCGTGGCGCCAGGCCACGCAGGTCCGCAAGCCCAACCTCGGTGACCAGGATGTCGACGTCATGCTCGGTGTGGTCTACATGGCTGACCATCGGCACCACACTGGAAATCGCCCCGCCCTTGGCAATGGACTTGGTAACAAAGATCGCCAGGTGCGCATTGCGTGCAAAATCCCCGGAGCCGCCAATACCGTTCATCATCCGTGTGCCACAGACATGGGTGGAGTTGACGTTGCCGTAGATGTCGAACTCCAGCGCGGTGTTGATACCGATGATGCCCAAGCGACGCACCACTTCTGGGTGGTTGGAGATCTCTTGCGGGCGCAGCACCAGTTTGTCCTTGTACTTCTCCAGGTTGCCGAACACGTCGGCATTGCGACGTTCAGACAGGGTGATCGAGCTGCCCGACGCGAAACTCAGCTTGCCCGCGTCGATCAGGTCGAAGGTCGAATCCTGCAACACTTCCGAATACATGGTCAGGTCTTCGAATGGCGATTCGATCAGGCCACACATCACCGCGTTGGCGATATTGCCGATGCCGGCCTGCAACGGCCCGAGTTTGTTGGTCATGCGGCCGGCGTCGACTTCCTGCTTGAGGAAGTTGATCAGGTGATTGGCAATGCCTTGGGTGTCGCTGTCGGGCGGCGTCACGGTCGAGGCGGAATCGGCCTGGTGGGTGATAACGATGGCGGCGATCTTTTCCGGAGGGATCGGAATCGCAGTGCTGCCGATCCGGTCATCGACCTTCACCAGTGGGATCGGCGTACGGGTTGGCCGGTACGTCGGGATATAGATGTCGTGCAACCCTTCCAGGTTCGGATTGTGCGCCAGGTTGATCTCGACGATCACCTGCTTGGCGAAAATTGCAAAGCTGGCCGAGTTGCCCACAGAGGTTGTCGGCACAATATGGCCTTGCTCAGTGATTGCGACCGCCTCAATCACGGCAATGTCCGGCAGCTTGAGTTGGTTGTTGCGCAGTTGCTCGACGGTTTCCGACAGGTGCTGGTCGATAAACATCACTTCGCCGGCGTTGATCGCCTTGCGCAAGGTGCTGTCGACCTGGAACGGCATGCGTCGCGACAGCACACCCGCTTCGGTCAGTTGCTTGTCCAAGTCATTGCCCAGGCTGGCACCGGTCATCAGGGTGATTTTCAGCGGCGAGGTCTTGGCGCGCTCGGCCAGGGCGTGGGGGACGGCCTTGGCTTCACCGGCACGGGTGAAGCCGCTCATGCCGACGGTCATGCCGTCCTCGATCAGTGCGGCGGCGTCTGCCGCGCTCATGACCTTGTTCAACAACGAAGGCAAGCGGATACGATCACGGTACATGGATTGTTATCTCAGGCTACGGAAGCAAGGTGCGCAGTTTAGTGATTTCAAAAAAATTCGGCCCGCTACCATGGTCGAATGCCAGGCAGCGATTTAGAGCCTTTGGTCGGGTTTCATGCGGTCATAAAAAACCCCAGCCTACTGGAGGCCGGGGTTTCGAGTATTGCGCTGAAGCAGTGTTACTCGACGGCTTTGACCATGTCTTCGATGACCTTCTTGGCATCACCAAAGACCATCATGGTCTTGTCCAGGTAGAACAGCTCGTTATCCAAGCCGGCATAACCACTGGCCATCGAGCGTTTGTTGACGATGATGGTCTTGGCCTTGAAGGCTTCGAGGATCGGCATTCCCGCGATCGGTGAGTTCGGATCGTTTTTGGCTGCCGGGTTGACCACGTCGTTCGCGCCCAACACCAGCACCACGTCGGCCTGGCCGAACTCGGAGTTGATGTCTTCCATCTCGAACACCTGGTCGTAAGGCACTTCGGCCTCGGCGAGCAGCACGTTCATGTGGCCAGGCATACGGCCCGCCACCGGGTGGATCGCGTATTTCACGGTGACGCCGCGGTGGGTCAGCTTCTCGGTCAGTTCCTTGAGCGCATGCTGTGCGCGTGCCACGGCCAGGCCGTAGCCCGGAACGATGATCACGGTGTCGGCGTTGGTCAGCAGGAAGGTCGCGTCGTCGGCCGAGCCGGACTTGACCGGGCGCGCTTCTTTGGAGCCGGCTGCGGCACCCGCATCCGGTGCATTGCCAAAACCGCCGAGCAGTACATTAAAGAAGGAACGGTTCATCGCCTTGCACATGATGTACGACAGGATCGCGCCGCTGGAGCCCACCAAAGAGCCGGCGATGATCAGCATCGAGTTGTTCAGCGAGAAACCGATACCCGCCGCTGCCCAGCCCGAGTAGCTGTTGAGCATCGACACGACCACAGGCATGTCGGCGCCGCCAATCGGGATGATGATCAGCACGCCCAGCACGAACGCCAGGGCCAGCATCAGTGCGAAGGCGGTGAGGTTGCCGGTGAACATGAACGCCAGGCCCAGGCCAAGCGTCAGCAGGCCGAGCACCAGGTTCAATTTATGCTGGCCGCCAAACTGTACCGGTGCGCCCTGGAACAGGCGGAACTTGTACTTGCCTGACAGCTTGCCGAACGCGATCACCGAACCGGAGAAGGTAATTGCACCAATGGCCGCGCCGAGGAACAGTTCCAGGCGGTTACCGGCAGGGATTGCGTCGCCCAGATGTTTGACGATGCCCAGGGATTGCGGCTCGACCACCGCAGCAATGGCGATAAACACCGCTGCCAGGCCGATCATGCTGTGCATGAACGCCACCAGCTCCGGCATCTTGGTCATTTCAACGCGCTTGGCCATGATCGAACCGGCGGTGCCGCCGATCAGCAGGCCGACGATCACGTAGCCGATACCCGCTGTGGCCAGCTCAGCACCCAGTTTATAGATGAGGCCCACGGTGGTGAGCACCGCCAGCGCCATGCCGAGCATGCCGAACAGGTTGCCGCGTCGCGACGTGGTTGGGTGCGACAGGCCTTTGAGGGCCTGGATGAAGCAGATCGACGCGATCAGGTAGAGCGTCGTTACCAGATTCATGCTCATTACTTCGGCGCCTCTTCTTTTACTTTCGGGGCTTTCTTCTTGAACATCTCAAGCATCCTACGAGTCACCAGGAAGCCGCCGAACACGTTCACCGCCGCCAAGGCCACGGCCAAGGTGCCCATGGTCTTGCCCAGCGGGGTCACGGTAAGGGCGGCGGCCAGCATGGCGCCGACGATCACAATCGCGGAAATCGCGTTGGTCACCGCCATCAGCGGTGTGTGCAGCGCGGGGGTCACGTTCCAGACCACGTGGTAACCGACATAAATCGCCAGCACAAAGATGATCAGGTTGTAGATACCGGGGGAGATAAGCTCTTCCATCGTCTGAATCCCTGCTTAGGCGTTTTTGCGGATGACTTGGCCGTCGCGGCACATCAGGCACGCGGCGACGATGTCGTCTTCGAGGTTGATTTCAAACTGCCCTTCCTGGGTGAAGACCAGCTTCAGGAAGTCCAGCAGGTTGCGCGCGTACAAAGCTGACGCATCGGCGGCGACAGCGCCGGCCAGGTTTGTCGGGCCGCAGATGATCACGCCGTTCTCGACGACTATCTGGTCGGCAACCGTGAGCGGGCAGTTGCCCCCTTGGGCAGCGGCAAGGTCGATCACCACGGAGCCGGGCTTCATCTGTGCGACGGTTTCGGCGCTGAGCAGGGTCGGCGCCTTGCGGCCTGGAATCAGGGCGGTGGTGATGACGATGTCGGCCTGCTTGGCGCGTTCGTGCACCGCCAGGGCCTGGCGCTGCATCCAGCTGGTTGGCATCGGACGGGCGTAGCCACCAACGCCGACGGCGCATTCGCGTTCTTCATCGGTTTCGTAGGGCACGTCGACGAACTTGGCGCCGAGGGACTCGATCTGCTCTTTCACCGCCGGACGGACGTCAGACGCTTCGATCACTGCACCCAGACGTTTCGCCGTGGCGATGGCTTGCAAGCCTGCAACCCCCGCACCGAGGATCAACACGCGCGCAGCTTTGACGGTGCCGGCAGCGGTCATCAACATCGGCATGAAGCGCGGATAGTGATGAGCGGCGAGCAGCACGGCTTTATAGCCGGCGATGTTGGCCTGGGACGATAGCACGTCGAGGCTTTGAGCCCGAGAGGTACGCGGCGCAGCTTCGAGGGCAAAGGCAGTGACGCCTCGCTCGGCCAGCTTGGCGATGGTTTCGTTGCTGAACGGGTTGAGCATGCCCACCAATACGGTGCCGCTTTTGATCAGCGTGAGTTCGCTGTCGCTGGGGGCCACCACCTTGAGAATCAGCTCGGCGCCAAACGCCTCGTTGGCACTGCCAATGGTTGCGCCTGCCGTTTCATAGGCACTGTCCGTGATGCTGGCTTTAATGCCGGCGCCGCTTTGTACAGTGACCTTATGGCCCTGGCCGATCAGCTTCTTGATGGTTTCCGGGGTGGCAGCCACCCGCGTTTCACCGGTCTGGGTTTCGAGAGGAACACCAATGTGCACGTCAAATCTCCTGCATGATCTTTTTGCTTTTGATCTTTTTGTAAAAAGGCCAGTGCACCGCGAGTGGCGCAACTGGGGCGGCCGATCAGCACGATCCCGCTGAAATGACAGCGGGGCGCGGCATTTTGCAGGCGAACTTTACGGCCATCAAGGGATTATGACGGGTGACGAAAAATTAACTACAAGTCACCCTGTGACTGATTGTCGCAATGCGCGGAAATAACCTCTTCAAATACATGGGCTTAAAGGCCTGTAGGCATTTTTGTAGCTTTTTGACATCTTTGATGTGAATAGTCGGTCATTGGCTTGTATTAGTCGCTACAAGCCATATGGATCATGGCTTTGAGCCCTATTTTTGCCTGGCAGATACAGTCTGTTGAAATGCGACATATACGTATATCTGTAGGATCCAAAATTTACTGACTACAAAGTCAGTAATATGGTTTAGACCTTTAAATACTGGGGCTGTAGCGCTGTGATTGTTCGATAAGCCAATCCCTGAATGCGTGCATCGAAGCTGATTCGACCTTTCTGTCAGGAATCATCAAGTAATAAGCCTTCGAGCTGCTCAGCGCCTCGGAACTCGCAATCATCAGTTGGCCCTCCTCCAATTCGCGTTGGATAAGGAACGGCGGGATCAGCGCGATCCCCATGTCATGCATGGCGGCTTGGGACAACATCGAGAATAGCTCGTAACGGGGGCCTGTCATGTCGCGGGGTACGCTCAACTGCTGCGCGTTGAACCACTGGCGCCACGCGTAGGGTCTCGTCGTTTGCTGAAGGAGGGGCAGTTCTGCGATTTCCTGAGGGCTGAACTGCGTGCTGCAACCCAGCAGTCGAGGGCTGCACACGGGGACGGGGTTTTCTCCCATCAAGCGGTGCGATTCCGTGCCGGACCAGTCGGCATCGCCGAAGTAGATGGCGGCGTCAAATTCGGTGTCGGCAAACAGGAAGGGTCGTGTTCTGTTCGTCAGATTGACCGTGACTTCGGGGTGCTGGTGTTGAAAATCCTTGAGGCGAGGGATCAGCCACTGAGTGCCAAACGTTGGGACCACGGCCAGCTCGATGGTGTTAGCGCCCTGCTGACCCATGACGGAAAGCGTATCGCGCTCAACTGCGTCCAACTGTGTGGCAACGCGACGGCTGTAAGACAGCCCTGCTTCCGTCAGCTTTACCCCGCGCCGTGAGCGGCGAAACAGCTCGACACTCAAAAACTCTTCAAGGCTGGCGATCTGTCGACAGATGGCGCCTTGCGTGATCGAAAGCTCGTGCGCGGCCTTGGTAAAGCTCTCGTGGCGGGCCGCGGCTTCAAAACTGACAAGGGCGGTGGTACTGGGGATTTTCCTGCGCATATACCGTGTCCTCACATGTAAAGCGCATATGCGCGCTTTTCGTCGGTTTCGAAGTGAGAAATTAGCACAACCCTATGCGGAAACCTCGTTTGCCCTCCTCGCCTGTCGGGCCTAGGCTGGTTCCACGACTTCCGTTTCTTTCCGCGAGGACTTATTCATGGCTGGCAAGGCAAGCTTCAACTGGATCGATCCACTGCTGCTGGATCAACAGCTCACCGAAGAAGAGCGCATGGTGCGCGACAGTGCTGAGCAGTTCGCCCAGGACAAGCTGGCGCCGCGTGTGCTTGAGGCCTTCCGCCATGAAAAGACTGACCCTGCGATTTTCCGCGAGATGGGCGAGACCGGTTTGCTCGGTGCGATGATTCCCGAGCAGTACGGCGGCAGCGGCTTGAATTACGTCAGTTATGGGTTGATTGCCCGCGAAGTGGAGCGTGTCGACTCCGGCTATCGCTCGATGATGAGTGTGCAGTCTTCACTGGTGATGGTGCCGATCAATGAATTTGGCACCGAGGCGCAGAAGCAGAAGTACTTGCCGAAGTTGGCGTCTGGGGAATGGATCGGCTGTTTCGGCCTGACCGAGCCCAATCATGGGTCTGATCCAGGTGCGATGATTACCCGGGCTCGAAAAGTGGACGGCGGTTACAGCCTGACGGGCGCGAAGATGTGGATCACCAACAGCCCGATTGCGGATGTGTTTGTGGTGTGGGGCAAGGACGATGCCGGCGATATCCGGGGCTTTGTCCTGGAAAAAGGCTGGAAAGGTCTGAGCGCACCGGCGATTCACGGCAAGGTCGGGCTGCGCGCCTCCATCACCGGTGAAATCGTCATGGATAACGTATTTGTGCCGGAAGAGAACATCTTCCCGGACGTGCGCGGTTTGAAGGGGCCTTTTACCTGCCTTAACTCTGCGCGTTATGGCATCTCTTGGGGGGCGTTGGGTGCTGCCGAGTTCTGCTGGCATACCGCTCGCCAGTACACACTGGATCGCCAGCAGTTCGGCCGTCCATTGGCGGCGACCCAATTGATCCAGAAGAAGCTGGCCGACATGCAGACCGAGATCACGCTGGCCTTGCAAGGCTGCCTGCGTCTGGGGCGTATGAAGGATGAAGGAACGGCAGCGGTTGAAATCACTTCGATCATGAAGCGCAACTCCTGTGGCAAGTCTCTGGATATTGCGCGTATGGCGCGCGACATGCTCGGCGGCAACGGTATTTCCGATGAGTTCGGTGTGGCGCGTCACCTGGTCAACCTGGAGGTCGTGAATACCTATGAAGGTACTCATGATGTGCATGCCCTGATCCTCGGGCGCGCGCAAACAGGTCTTCAGGCGTTCTATTAATAGGAGCACGGCATGGGCGCGCTTTCGCATCTACGTGTACTCGATCTATCGCGAGTACTGGCGGGTCCTTGGTCCGGGCAGATCCTTGCGGACCTTGGGGCTGAAGTGATCAAGGTCGAGCGGCCGGGCAGCGGCGACGATACGCGCGCCTGGGGGCCGCCCTTTCTTAAGGACGCCTATGGTGAGAACACCAGTGAGGCGGCGTATTACCTGTCGGCCAATCGCAACAAGCAATCGGTGACAATCGACTTCACGCGGCCGGAGGGACAGGCGCTGGTGCGTGAGCTGGCAGCCAAGTCGGACATCCTCATTGAAAACTTCAAGGTGGGCGGGCTTGCGGCGTATGGGTTGGACTATGAGTCGCTCAAGGAGATCAACCCCGAGCTGATCTACTGCTCGATCACGGGCTTTGGTCAGACCGGGCCCTATGCGGCGCGGGCAGGCTATGACTTCATGATCCAGGGGTTGGGCGGACTTATGAGCCTGACGGGGCGCCCCGAGGGGGATGAAGGTGCTGGCCCGGTCAAGGTAGGTGTGGCGCTGACTGACATTCTTACGGGGCTCTACTCGACGGTGGCGATTCTGGCGGCACTGGCTCATCGCGATCATGACGGTGGCGGGCAGCACATCGATATGGCGTTACTGGATGTGCAGGTGGCCTGCCTGGCCAACCAGGCGATGAATTACCTGACGACAGGGGCATCGCCGAAACGGCTGGGTAATGCGCATCCGAATATCGTGCCTTATCAGGATTTTCCCACCGCCGACGGTGACTTCATCTTGACGGTGGGTAATGACGGGCAATTTCGTAAGTTTGCCGAAGTGGCTGGGCAGCCGCAGTGGGCGGATGATCCGCGCTTCGCTACTAATAAGGTGCGGGTGGCGAATCGGGCGGAGCTGATTCCTTTGATTCGTCAGGCGACGGTGTTCAAGACGACGGCTGAGTGGGTGTCGCAGCTGGAACGGGTCGGTGTGCCTTGTGGGCCAATCAATGACCTGGCGCAGGTGTTCGCCGACCCTCAGGTCAAGGCACGTGGGTTGGAGATGGCATTGCCTCATGCGCTGGCGGGGATGGTGCCTCAGGTTGCCAGTCCGATAAGGCTGTCCAAGACGCCGGTGGAGTATCGCAATGCACCTCCGCTGCTGGGAGAGCATACGGCTCAGGTGCTTCAAGATGTATTGGGATTGGGTGTGGCGAATGTGGTTGCTCTGAAGGCGGCGGGTGTTATCTGAATCCTTTCTTCTATATAGAAGGTACTGGCGGCCCTTGATTGGTGGTTTTTTAATCAATTCTCACTAATTGATAGAAAAGTAAAATCAAGGGTTGACGGCAGATTTCATACGTCTATAATTCGCCCCACTTCCGGCGCAGTCGAAACGTAAAACT
>NZ_AOHM01000079.1:0-573 GCF_000510895.2 Pseudomonas sp. FH1 | reverse complement strand
GTCACGCATCAGCGACAGGATGCTGCGGCTGCCCGCAGCACTACGACTTTGCGTGAATAACTCGCTCACCCGACTGCGCAACCGAAGCCGTTCGACATCAGGCGTGCGGCGCCTAAGGCGCTGGGCGTAGTAGCACGAACGGGTGACTTCAAACACCTTGCACAGCCAGTCAACCGGCTCATGGACGCTCAACTGATTGATCAGCGCGTACGCTCGTGATCTTCCGACATCAAGAGCGCGGTAGCCTTTTTTAATATCGATTTTTCCCGTTCCAGGCGGGCGATCCGGGCTTCCAACTCCTGGATTTTCTGCTGTTCCGGGGTCAGCGCTTTGCTCTGCGGGGTAACGCCTTTGCTCTCTTGTTGAACCTGGTCGACCCAACGGCGTAGTGCCGACTCGCCGACGCCGAGTGAACGGCTGGCTTCGATGTAGCTGTAGTTTTGCTTGAGCACGAGGTCGGCAGCCTCGCGTTTGAATTCAGCAGAAAAGGAACGGCGTTGTTTGGTCATTTGACACCTCGATCTGGCGAGCATTCTCGCCTAAATGGGTGTCCGGTTTCATTAGACCACTACA
>NZ_AOHM01000078.1:0-77313 GCF_000510895.2 Pseudomonas sp. FH1 | reverse complement strand
CAGGCGGCTATTTCACCAAATCTGAAAGTCTTTTTCAGAGTTTCCTTAAGTCTCGCGTTGAAAGCCAACGCTGTCACGTTGCTGATGCTCATGGCACACGCGGCGGATGCCCGAAGCATCACCGCCCCCGACGATTTCGTGCTGCCTGGCTCTCCCTCGGACCGCTACGAGTTGCAACCAGGTTCCGGATTTACCGTCAAAGGTGCAGTCACCAAGGATATTCGCGCCCAGTCCGCGACCTTGGTGGTTGAACCGGGCAGTTCCACCCAGGACATCACGGGGTTCAACTCCGATATTCGTATAGACGGTTCTGATGTGATTGCGCGCAGCACGGCGCCTGCCGCTGTGCATGCCAACGACAGCAAGGTATTGATCACCAACAGTAACATTATCAACAACAACGGCACCGGGCTGATCGCCGCCCGTACCGACGGTAGCACGGTGGGTTCTTCCGTGAAGGTCGTCGATAGCACGATCACCGGCACCCAACGCGGCGCCACGGCCAGCGCCTATAGCGTGCTGGACTTGATCGGTACAAAGGTCGAAGCAACCGGTGCCAGTGGTTTGGGGCTGGCTCTCTATAGCGGTCAGGCCAATGCCACCAACAGTCAGATTGTGGGTGGCAAAAATGGCGTGCTGGGCAGTACGCTGGTGCTGGACGGCTCCAGCGTTGAAGGCAAGAACGGTGCTGCGATTGTCACCCGCGAGGGAACCCACGCGGATATCCAGGTCCGCAACGGTTCGAGCCTGCTCGGTAGCAACGGTAATCTGCTCGAAGTGACCAATGGCTCCACCGCCAACTTCAATGTCGACCACAGCGCGTTGTTCGGCGACATCGTGGTCGAAGAGGGCAGCACCGCCAAAGCGCAGCTCAACAACGGCGCCTGGCTGACCGGCCAGTTGAAAAACGTCGCCGAGCTGAGTGTGAATGACGCCTCCCATTGGGTACTGGTGGGCGACAGCAATGTCGATGCTCTGAAAATGGGCGGCGGCGCCGTGCATTTTGGCGGGCCGGATGAGTTCTACCAGTTGGACGTGAAGAGCCTGGAAGGCAACGGTACGTTCATCATGAACACCGATTTCCTGACCCATCAGACCGACTTCCTCAACGTGGCAGGCAAGGCTGAAGGCAACCATAGCCTGATGCTGGCCGCCAGCGGTTCGAACTTGGCCGACGGCGAGCCGATCAAAGTGGTCCACACCGAAGGCGGGGATGCGCAGTTCAGCCTGGCCAGCGGTACGGTGGATGTCGGGGCGTACGCCTACGGTCTGCAGAAGGACGGCACCGACTGGTTCCTCGACCCCAACCGTAAGGGCACCAGCACCAGCGCCCATTCGGTACTGGCCCTGTTCAACAGCGCGCCCACCGTGCTGTACGGCGAAATGAGCATCCTACGTACGCGCATGGGTGAACTGCGCTTCAGTGAAGGCGCTGGCAACGGGATGTGGATGCGCAGCTACGGCAACAAATTCGACGTGGCGGCGAACAAGAACGGTGCGGGCTACACGCAGAACCAGAAGGGCTTCACCATCGGTGCCGATGCGCCACTGTCCGGCGGTGACGGCCAGTGGATCGCGGGTGTCATGGCCGGTCACAGTGCCTCCGACCTCAGCCTGACCCGTGGCAGCAGCGGCGAAGTGAAGAGTTACTACGTGGGTGGTTACGCCACCTGGCTGGACGCCGAAAGCGGGCTGTACTTCGACGGTGTGGCCAAGCTCAACCGCTTGCACACGGAAAACGACGTGACCATGAGCGATGGCAAGAAAGCCAAGGGCAACTACGCGCAAAATGCCGTGGGCGCCTCGGCGGAGTTCGGCCGTCATATCAAGCTGGACAACGACTTTTACGTGGAACCCTACGGCCAGTTGTCGGCAACCATCACTCAGGCGCAAAGCTACGAGTTGACCAACGGCCTGCAGGCCAAGGGCGACCGTTCCAGCTCCGTGGTGGGCAAGCTCGGCGTGACCGCCGGCAAGAACATCCAGCTGGAAAGCGGCGGTGTGTTGCAGCCTTACTTGCGTACCGCCGTGGCCCATGAGTTCGATCAGAGCAACAAGGTGTTCATCAACGACCAGACCTTCAACAACGACCTGTCGGGCTCGCGCATCGAGCTGGCGGCCGGTTTGGCGATGTCGGTTTCGGAGAACGTCAAGTTGCACGCTGACGTCGAAACCAGCCAAGGCAAGAAGATCGATCAGCCGTGGGGTGTCAACTTCGGGGTGCGTTACGACTTCTAACGTTGTCGTTGAGTTGAACAGGGGGAAGCCAAGGCTTCCCCTTTTTTTTTGCGTTCAGATCAGCACACTCAGCCAGGTCGAACCCAGCAGAAGCAGGGCCATGCACCGGTTGAAGCGCTGCATGGCGTTTGGCGAGCGCAGAAGCCGGCTCGACCCCGCACCCAACACCGCCCAGGCCCCGAGGCACGGCAGTGCAATCAGGAAAAACACCAGGGACAGCACCAGCACCTGGCTCTGACGTTCTGCACCGTGACCCGCGAATACACTGACCACGGCCAGCGCCATCATCCAGGTCTTGGGATTGATCAATTGCAGGCCGGCGGCGCCACGCAAGCCCAGTCGCTTGTGTGTTGACTGCACTTCTACGGCCGCTGCTGGCGCGCTGAAAATCTGCCACGCGAGATAGCTCAACCAGGCCACACCGGCCCATTGCATGGCACTCTGTACCCTGGGCAACTGCACCAGTGACTGGCCGACGCCCGTGCCCACCAGCAGCACAATGCCCGCCGCGCCCATGCAAGCCCCCAGAATGATCGGCAACGCGGCCTTGAAGCCGTAGCGTGCGCTGTTGCTGAGCACCAGGATATTGGTGGGGCCTGGGGTGATGGACGCGACAAAGGCAAACAGGATAAATGGCAGCATGGTGGACTCCGAACAATCAATCGATGGAGTCGATCTTCACAAGCCCGCGGGTGACCTGTCTGGAAGATTTGAGCAGCGCTTGCGGTACGCCGCAGGCGTCAACCCATAGGCGCGCACGAACCAGCGGCCCAGGTGGCTCTGGTCGGCAAAGCCCAGGGCAATCGCCACATCTGCCGGTTGGTCGCCCCTGGCCAGCAAATGCCGGGCGCGGGCCAGGCGCAGTTGCACCAGATAGGCGTGGGGTGGCAGGCCAAACGCGCTCTTGAACGCACGGTTCAGGCGGAAGCGGTCGACGCCACACGCAAGCGCCAGTTCGTCCATGCCCACATCAAACTGCAAATGGGCATGCAGGTATTCCCGCGCCTTGTGCGCCACCAAGGGCAATCGCGGGTCGTCGCGGTAGCGGGTGCGCCAGTAGAGTTGGCCGGTGAGGCGCTCCAGCAACTGGTCCATGGCGCGCTGGCGCACGATGCGCAGTTCGCCGCTGTGCAGGGTCTGGAAGGCTTGGCTGGTGGCCAGGGCCAGGCGTGGGTCGCTGGTCAAGGTGCTGGCGAAACTCAACTGGCTGTCCAGCGGCGCCTCTTCGAACACCGCACTGACTTCCCGCGCCAGCCAGTGCGGATCGAGGTAGAGCATGTGGTAGGTGAAGCCGTCTGCGGTGGGCGCGTCACCGTCATGCAGCTCGCCGGGTTCCACCAGAAACACCTGGCCCGGTACGCTATTGTGGCGCGTGCGGCGGCAGTTGAATTGCTGCACGCCTTGTTCGGTGACGCCGATCAGGTAGCTGTCGTGCCAGTGAGGGTCGTAGGCGTGGCCTTCAAAGTGCGCGCGCAGGGTCTCGATGCCAGTGTCGGCGTCCTGGGACAGGTCGATCCAGTTGTGCGCGGCCATAAAACACCGAGGCGGACTAAGTGAGGCCATTAGCGCCCAACGCGTGCCGGGCGTCTAGAAGGTTTGTGCAGCGTCAACCGAACAGCCCGGCAGCGATGTTGATCGAGAACCCCAGGATCGCGGTGTTGAACAGAAAGCCGATCAACGATTGCCCCAGCACCACTTTGCGCATGCCACGGGTGGCGACGCCCACGTCGGAGGTCTGCACCGCCACGCCGATGGTGAAGGAAAAGTACAGGAAGTCCCAGTAATTGGGGGTGGTCAGGCCCTCGGCAAAACGCAACGCCGGTTCCTTGCCGTCCCAGGTGTAATACAAACGAGCGTAGTGCACGCTGAAGATCACCCCGATCAGCAACCACGAACCGATCACGGTCAGCCCGGTGAAACCGTAGTGCAGCAGGCGCTCGGAGGTCGCCAGGTCTTTACTGCCCACCAGTTCGAAGGTGATGGTCGCCAGGCTGGCAATGGCCGCGATGCATACCGTGAACAGCACCAACCCGGCATTTTCATCTTCGACCTCGGCGATGCGTTTTACATCCTCGGCCTTGGCGCGGCGGGTCAGCCATAGCATCAGCATCAGGTAGGTCCAGACGCCGGCGTTCCAGCCAATGAGGATTTTGCTGACGAGGGTGTCGGCCGGCACCAGGATGCCCACGGCAATCCCGAACACGGCGGCGGCGGAGAGGCGGGGGTGGGTGCGGGCTAGAAACGGCATGGCGCTCACGAATCAGGGCAGTAGTGAGCACCTTAGGTTGTGCGGATGTTGGCTGCAAGCTGCAAGCTGCAAGCTAGAGCAGCCTTGCGTCTCTTGCAGCTTGCAGCTTGCCGCTGAAAACTAGCCCCTGCGCTTGCACACCAGCTTCATGACCACCACGAAGAACACCGGCACAAACACCACCGCCAGCGTTGCGGTGATCATCCCGCCGATCACCCCCGTACCAATCGCTTGCTGGCTGGCCGAACTGGCACCGGTGGCAATCGCCAGGGGCACCACGCCAAGGATGAACGCCAGGGACGTCATGATGATCGGCCGCAGGCGCAACCGTGCGGCTTTCAAGGTGGCGGTGACCAGGTCTTCGCCCTGGTCATACAGGTCCTTGGCGAACTCGATGATCAGGATCGCGTTCTTCGCCGAGAGGCCGATGATGGTAATCAGGCCAACCTTGAAGAACACATCGTTGGGCATGCCGCGCAAGCTCACCGCGACGACCGCGCCGAGTACACCGAGCGGCACCACCAGCAACACCGAGGTCGGGATCGACCAGCTTTCGTACAACGCCGCCAGGCACAGGAACACGATCAGCAGCGACAAGCCCAGCAGCAAGGGCGCCTGGGAACCGGACAAGCGTTCCTGCAACGACAGACCGGTCCATTCCTGGCCAAGACCTGCCGGCAACTGGCTGACCAGGCGCTGGATCTCGTCCATTGCCTCACCGGTGCTGTGCCCCGGAGCCGCTTCACCGGAAATCGCGATAGCCGGGTAGCCGTTGTAACGGGTCAGCTGCGTCGGGCCCTGGGTCCATTTGGCTTCGACAAAGGACGACAGCGGCACCATCTTGCCAGCGTTGTTGCGCACGTTGATTTTCATCAAGTCCGCGACCTGGCTGCGCTGGTCGCCTTCAGCCTGCACCACCACCCGCTGCATGCGGCCCTGGTTGGGGAAGTCGTTGATGTAGGCCGACCCGATGGCCGAGGACAACACATTGCCTACGTCCGCAAACGATACGCCCAGCGCGTTGGCCTGCTTGCGGTCCACTTCCAGTTGCACTTGCGGGGCTTCGGCCAGGGCGCTTTCGCGCACGTTGGCCAGGATCGGGCTTTTCTCGGCGGCGGCCAGCAATTCGGTACGCGCCGCCATCAGCGCGGCGTGGCCAACACCACCACGGTCCTGCAGGCGGAACTCGAAACCACTGGAGGTGCCCAGGCCATCCACCGGCGGTGGCAGCACCGCGTAGGCAATTGCATCCTTGAGCTCGCTGAAGGCCATGTTGGCGCGGTCGGCAATCGACGAAGCCGAATCATCGCTGCTGCGCTGCGACCAATCCTTAAGCGTGGTAAACGCCAGCGCGGCGTTCTGCCCGGAACCGGAGAAGCTGAAGCCCATGATCATGGTGGTGTCGCCCACCCCAGGTTCCTCGGCGTTGTGCGCTTCGATCTGCTCGGCCACCTGCACCGTGCGGTTCTTGCTCGCGCCGGGCGGCAATTGGATGTCGGTGATGGTGTAGCCCTGGTCTTCCACCGGCAGGAAGGAGGAGGGCAGGCGGCTGAACATCCAGCCCAGGCCTACCAGCAACACCAGGTAGATCAGCAGGTAGCGGCCGCTGCGCTTGAGGGCGTAGGCCACCCAGCCTTCATAGCGGTCGGTGAGCCGTTCAAAGCGCGTGTTGAACCAACCGAAGAAACCGCCTTTGGCATGGTGTTCGCCCTTGGCAATCGGCTTGAGCAAGGTGGCGCACAGGGCTGGGGTCAAGGTCAGGGCGAGGAACGCCGAGAACAGGATCGAGGTCGCCATCGACAACGAGAACTGCTGGTAGATCACCCCCACCGAACCGGCCATGAACGCCATCGGCAGGAACACCGCGACCAGCACCAGGGTAATGCCGATGATGGCCCCGGTGATCTGGCCCATGGCCTTTTTCGTCGCCTCCTTGGGCGACAAGCCCTCGGTCGCCATGATGCGCTCGACGTTCTCTACCACCACAATGGCGTCGTCCACCAGGATGCCGATGGCCAGCACCATGCCGAACATGGTCAATACGTTGATCGAGAAGCCCAGCAACAACATGGTGGCGAAGGTGCCCATCAGGGCAATCGGCACCACCAGCGTCGGGATCAAGGTGTAGCGCACGTTCTGCAGGAACAGGAACATCACCGCAAACACCAGCGCCATCGCTTCGAGCAGGGTGTAGACCACCTTGGTGATCGAGACCTTGACGAACGGCGAGGTGTCGTACGGGATCTTGTATTCCACATTGGCCGGGAAGTAGCGCGACAGCTCGTCCATCTTCGCCCTCACCAGCGTCGCGGTGTTCAGCGCATTGGCGCCCGGCGACAGCTGCACGCTGACAGCCGTGGACGGCTTGCCGTTCAGGCGGGTGGAGAACTGGTATTCCTGGCTGCCGACTTCAACCCGCGCCACATCGCCGATGCGCACGGTGGAGCCGTCCGGGTTGGCCTTGAGCACGATGTCGGCAAATTCCGCAGGTGTCGAAAGCTGGCCCTTGACCAGGATCGCGGCGGTGATTTCCTGGGTGTTGGTGCCCGGCAGATCACCGATGCTGCCGGCCGAAACCTGGGCGTTCTGCGCGCTGATCGCGGCGTTTACGTCGGCCGGCGTCAGGTTGAAACCAATCAGCTTCTGCGGGTCGATCCAGATGCGCATGGCGCGCTCGGCACCATATAGCTGGGCCTTGCCCACACCGTCGAGACGCTTGAGTTCGTTCATCACGTTGCGCGCCAGGTAATCACTCAGCGCCACGTCATCGAGCTTGCCGTCGTTGGAGGTGAGGGTCACCAGCAGCAGGAAGCCGGCGGAGACTTTTTCCACCTGCAAGCCTTGCTGGGTCACCGCCTGGGGCAGGCGCGGCTCCACCGCTTTGAGGCGGTTCTGCACGTCCACCTGGGCCATTTCCGGGTTGGTGCCCGGCTGGAAGGTGGCGGTGATTGTTGCCGAACCGAGGCTGCTCTGGGACTCGAAATACAGCAAGTGATCGGCGCCGTTGAGCTCCTGCTCGATCAGGCTTACCACGCTTTCATCCAGGGTCTGCGCCGACGCACCGGGGTACACCGCGTAGATCTCGACTTTCGGCGGCGCGACGTTGGGGTACTGCGCCACCGGCAACTGTGGGATCGCCAGCAAGCCGGCCAGCAGGATAAACAGGGCGACCACCCAGGCGAAGATCGGGCGGTCAATAAAGAACTGCGGCATGGCGGGTTATTCCTTTACGAGCGGGCTGTCGTCCACTTCAACTTTTTCACCGGGGCGCGCGTGTTGCAGGCCTTCGACGATGATGCGGTCACCGGGCTTGAGACCGCTGCTGACGATCCAGCGATCATTGATCACCGCGCCCAGCTCTACCGGTTGCTGGCTCACGGTCTGCTCGGCGTCCAGCAGCAACACCATCGGGATACCGGCGCTGTCACGGGTGATGGCGCGTTGCGGCACGCTGATGCCTTGTTTGTCGACGGCCTGTTCCAGGCGCACGCGCACAAAGCTACCGGGCAGCAGGTCGAGGTCCGGGTTGGGGAACTCGCTGCGCAGGATGATTTGCCCGGTGCCAGGGTCGACGCTGATCTCGGCAAACAGCAACTTGCCCGGCAACGGGTAGAGGCTGCCATCGTCCTCGATCAGCGTCGCCTTGGCCTGGTCCTGGCCGACCTGCTTCAAGCTGCCGGCGCGGAAGGCGCGACGCAGGTCATTCAGCTCGCGGGTGGACTGGGTCAGGTCAGCGTGGATCGGGTCCAGTTGCTGGATGAGTGCCAGCGGCGTGGCCTCGTTCTGGCCGACCAGCGCACCTTCGGTGACCAGCGCACGGCCGATGCGCCCGGAAATCGGCGCGGTCACGGTGGCGTAGCCCAGGTTCAAGCGGGCGCGTTCGACGGCGGCCTTGTTGGCGGCGACCTCGGCGGCGGTCTGGCGCACGGCGGCGCGGGCATTGTCGTAGTCCTGGCCGCTGATGGCATTGCCTTCCACCAATTGGCTGTAGCGCTGCTCCTGCAGGCGCGCCTTGAAGGCATCGGCCTCGGCCTTGCTCAGGTTGGCCTGGGCGCTGTCGAGGTCGGCCTTGAACGGCGCGGGATCGATGCGAAACAGCACGTCGCCCTGTTTCACGTCATGGCCTTCCTTGAACACCCGTTGCATCACCACGCCGGCGACCCGTGCGCGCACTTCGGCGATACGCGGTGCGGCAATGCGCCCGCTGAGTTCGCTGGTGATGGCCAAGGGTTTGGCTTCAAGGGTTTCGACGCGCACTTTGGCCAGGGGCATCTGCGGTGCTTCGGCGGCGGAGTCGCCACACGCGCTCAGGGCCAGGGTGAGGGCCAGCAGGCAAAATGGCGCAAACAGATTCTTCGACATGCTCTTATCCCAATATTGACTGGCGCATCCTAAAGTCACCTGCGCCTTGGTGCTGTGAAGCTGTGTAGCTCGTCTGTGAAGAAATGTAAGGTGCGACGCGCGGGGCGCCGGGGGCGTATATCCTTGCACAATCCTGCAACACACCAACAAACCGCATTATTTGGAAACACCATGCCCAACATCCTCCTGGTGGAAGACGACGCCGCACTCTCCGAGCTGATTGCCAGCTACCTGGAACGCAATGGCTACCACGTCAGCGTGCTCAGCCGTGGCGACCACGTCCGTGAACGCGCGCGCCTGAACCCGCCGGACCTGGTGATCCTCGACCTGATGTTGCCCGGCCTCGATGGCCTACAGGTCTGCCGCCTGTTGCGCGCCGACTCGGCAGGCCTGCCGATCCTGATGCTCACCGCCCGTGATGACAGCCACGACCAGGTGTTGGGCCTGGAAATGGGCGCCGACGACTACGTGACCAAGCCCTGCGAGCCGCGTGTATTGCTGGCACGGGTGCGCACCTTGTTACGGCGCAGCAGTTTGTCCGAGCCCCAGGTGGCCAATGATCAGATCATCATGGGCAACCTGTGCATCGACCTGTCGGAGCGCACCGTGACCTGGCGCGAGCAGCCGGTGGAGTTGTCCAGCGGCGAATATAACCTGTTGGTGGTGCTGGCGCGCCATGCGGGAGAGGTATTGAGCCGCGACCAGATCCTGCAACGCCTGCGCGGTATCGAGTTCAACGGCACCGACCGTTCGGTGGACGTGGCCATCTCCAAGCTGCGCCGCAAGTTCGACGACAACGCCGGCGAAGCGCGCAAGATCAAGACGGTGTGGGGCAAGGGGTACCTGTTCAGTCGTTCCGAGTGGGAATGCTGAGCCATGTTTCGAGTACTGCTGCGGCTTTACCTGATCACCATCGTCACCTACAGCATGGCGATCTACCTGATCCCCTCGCTGGTGATCCAGCTGTTCGAACACCGCTACATGAACTACAACATCGAGCAGACCCGCGGCCAGCAGAAGCTGATCGTCAAGCAATACCTGCGGGCGCCGGTGGAGCGCTGGTCACAGGTGACCGAGCAACTGGGCCGCGACTTTGCGCCGCTGAAAGTGCAATTGCTGCTGCGCCAGGACGCCAGCTATACCCCGGCGGAAGAACAACTGCTGGAGCAGGGCAAGTCCGTCGTGCGCCTGGGCGAGTGGGGCTGGATGACCGAAATCAGCTCGCCGATCAACGAGCAGTTCGCGGTCAAGCTGACCATACCGCCCGACCCACTGGACATGAACGTGCTGTACTGGGCGATCAATGTGTTGATCGTCGCCGCATTGCTGGCCTGCCTGCTGATGTGGCTGCGCCCGCACTGGCGTGACCTGGAGCGCCTGAAAAGCACGGCCGCCCAATTGGGCCGGGGCAATCTGAGCGAGCGCACACACATTCCCCCAAGCTCCAACATCGGCAGCCTGGCCACGGTGTTCGACACCATGGCCGACGACATCGAACACCTGCTCAACCAACAGCGCGACCTGCTCAATGCGGTTTCCCACGAACTGCGTACGCCGCTCACGCGCCTGGATTTCGGCCTGGCCCTGGCGTTGTCAGAAGACCTGCCCGAAGCCAGCCGCGAGCGCCTGCAAAGTCTGGTCGCGCATATCCGCGAGCTGGATGAGCTGGTGCTGGAGTTGCTGTCCTACAGCCGCCTGCAAAACCCGGCGCAACTGCCGGAGCGGGTCGAGGTGGTCCTCGATGAGTTCATCGACAGCGTACTGGGCAGCGTCGATGACGAACTGGAAAACCCCGAGATCGTCATCGATGTGGCGCTCGACTGCGCTGTGGAGCGCTTCAGCCTCGACCCGCGTCTGACCGCCCGCGCCTTGCAGAACCTGTTGCGCAATGCCACGCGTTACTGCGACAAGCGCATCCAGGTCGGTGTGAAGGTGTGCGCCGAGGGCTGTGAAATCTGGGTGGACGACGACGGTATCGGCATCCCTGTGGACCAGCGCGAGCGCATCTTCGAGCCGTTCTACCGCCTGGACCGCAGCCGCGACCGCGCCACCGGCGGTTTTGGCCTGGGCCTGGCCATCAGCCGACGCGCCCTGGAAGCCCAGGGCGGCAGCTTGACGGCGTTGGCTTCGCCGCTGGGCGGTGCGCGGTTTCGCGTGTGGTTGCCCACCGTCGCCTGATCAGAGCACCTTGACCGCGCGGCCGATTGCCTGGATCGGCCCAGTGGGTTTGCCGGTCGGCGAACCGCGCGGGTCTTCCAGGGTCAGCTCGAACAGCTGGTTCTGGGTGAGCGGCGGCAGCTTGTCCAACGGCACCGAGAGCGTCTGCCCCGGCTTGACCAGGCCCAGGGACACCGGCCCCTGCCAGCCGTCGCCTTTGGTCCAGAACTGCAGGGCCTTGTCGGACGGTACTTCCATCACCCCCAAGGGAATCAACTGAATCTGCTGGTCATTGCGCGCCTGGATCACCCAGCCCGGTGCCTGGCTTTGCGGCGCCACCAGCACCACCACAAAGGTCGGGTCGGCAGTGGGCGGGCGGGTCAGCAGCAGCGCGGCCAGCACCAGCGTGGTCAAAAGCCCGGCACCGGCCAGGCCGCGCCATACGGCCAGCAGGTCCCACCAGTGCGTGCGGGCGCTGGCGATGTTGCGTTCGATACGCCGCCACAGCTCGGATGAGGGCGGCACCGGTTCCGCCAAGGCGGTCAGCGGCAACAGGCGCTGCTCCCAGGCGTCCACTGCGGCGCGTAGTTCAGCGTCGTGCTTCAGGCGTTGTTCGACGTCGGCGCGTTGTTCGCCGGGCAGGGTGCCCAGCACGTATTCGCTGGCCAGTTCGTCCAGTGGGTTGCTCATGCCATGCACTCCCGCAGCGCGGCGAGGCTACGTTTGATCCAGGCCTTGACGGTCCCCAGCGGGGTGTCGAGTTTCTGGGCGATTTCGCTGTGGGAATAACCGTCGACATAAGCATGCAGGATGCACGTGCGACGGGCCGGGTCGAGTTGCTCCAAACAGGCGTGGACTTGCCCGGAGCGTGCGCTGAATTCAAAGGTGTCGGTTGCAGCGATTTGTTCGTGCTCGTCGCCCAACGGGATTTCGCGGTAATGGTTACGTACGATATTGAGCGCCAGGTGCCGGGTCACGCTGAACACCCAGCCACGGGCCGAGCCGCGACTGGGGTCAAAACTGCCGGCACCGCGCCAGATCTTGATAAATGCATCATGCACGATGTCTTCGGCCAGGGATTTGTCCCTGGCGATGCGCATCGCCACGCCGAGCAAATGGCTGCTTTCTTGCTCATACAACTGGCGCAAGGCGCGTTGATCGCCACGGGCGCAGGCCTGCAGACAGGCTTCGTAATCAAACACGGATGGCTACCCCCCAATGATCGGCATGGGGGGCAGCGTAGCCGACTTTACTCAGTTGGCCGCCCAGAAGATGTAATCCGCCTGGTACTTCACCACTTCCTGCTTGCCTTTGTTGGCCGCCGTGCACTCGCTGCTCGGCGCTACACCACCCTTGAGGGCCACACGCTGGATGTAGCTCACGCCGCTCATTGCGCCCTTGCCTTCAGCGGGGTTGGCCTTGACCAGTTGATACGGCAGGTTGCCCGCGCCCGAGGGGGCCACGGCCAACTGGGTGCCGGTGACTTTCGAACCGTCTTTGGCCTGCCAGGTGGCGGGTGGGCCGAAGTAGGTGCCGACTTGCTTGCCGCTGCGGTCATTCAACACCGCCTTGGGCCCGACGAAGGTCCACTCGGTCTGGCCGGCGGCGTTGGCCTTGTCGCGGCATTCGTAGGTGATTTCGCCGACGCCGGTGGTTTCCATCGCCACCTTATGGCCGTCCGGCACCTTGATACTGTCCGGCAAGCCGGTCTGGGCGAAAGCTGCGGGAGTGGCGGCGAGCAGGGCAGTGAGGCAGAACAGTGTTTTAGCGTTCATGGGTACGTCTCCATTTCAGTCAAACAGCGGGGGTTCTGAAAGGACTACCCAGGGCCTGCGCGATTGGATGCAGCGATTAGAAAATAAAAGTGAGAGGGCGCACACTGTGCCCCCGCTTTACCCGAGGAGAGATTGGCAATGACTGGTGTTCACACGTCTGCTCAACAGGGTTTCTCGACCCAGGCCGTCACCTACGCCCAAGGCCGGCCGGACTATCCAAGACAACTCACGGGCTGGCTCGCCGACACACTGCACATTGACGCGCATGCCAGTGTGATTGACCTGGGCGCCGGCACTGGCAAATTCACCCGCTTGCTCAGCACCCTGGCGCCGACCTTGATTGCCGTCGAGCCGGTGGCGGCGATGGGCGCGCAGTTGACCAAGCTGCTGCCGGATGTGCGCCTGGTCAATGGCACGGCTGAATCCATCCCACTGCCGACTGCCAGCGCCGACGCGGTGGTGTGCGCCCAGGCATTTCACTGGTTTTCCACCGAGGCCGCGCTGGCGGAAATCTATCGCGTGCTCAAGCCCGAGGGTCGACTGGGCCTGGTGTGGAATGTGCGGGATGAGTCGGTGGATTGGGTCGCCGCCATCACCGCCATCATTACCCCGTACGAGGGCGACACGCCGCGTTTTCATACGGGACGTTGGCGTGAGGCCTTCACTGGCGAGTATTTTTCCGAGCCTGAAATGACCTGTTTTCCCTACAGTCATGTGGGCAGCCCTCAGGAAGTGATCATGGACCGCTTCCTCTCTGTGAGCTTTATCGCCGCACTGCCGGATGCGGCCAAGGCGGTCGTGACCGCGCAACTCCAGGTGTTGATTGACACGCATCCGGCATTGAAGGGGCGTGACACGGTTGCCTTTCCGTATCAGACCCAGGCGTATGTCTGTCATCGACTGAGTTAAAAGGCATAAAGTCAGATCATATTGATATAAGTCGTTATAAGAAAAATCGCTATCCTGCGGCCAGAAATTTATAAGGCCGCAGGTAGCTGGAATGGATGTGGGTAATTTTGGTTTTGTGGTAGCTGGCCTGATCGTTGGTTTTATCGTGGGCATGACCGGTGTGGGCGGGGGCTCTTTGATGACCCCGATCCTGTTGTGGTTTGGTATCAATCCGGCTACCGCCGTGGGCACTGACCTGTTGTATGCCGCCATTACCAAGTCGGGTGGGGTGTTGGTACACAGCAAGAACAAGAATATCGATTGGACCATTACTGGCTGGTTGACCCTGGGCAGCGTGCCTGCGGTGCTGTTGACCTTGTGGTTTCTGGCCAGTTTGCATACTGACCCTAGCGTGATGAATGCGGTGATCAAGCAGGCGCTTGGGGTGGTGTTGCTGTTGACGGCTTTGGCGATTCTGTTCAAGAAGAGCCTGTTGGCGTTTGCCCAGCGGCATGCGGGTGATAGCTATCACATGAGCCCGCGTAATTTGAATGTGTTGACCGCGGTGACCGGCGCGATCCTCGGCACCATGGTGGCGCTGACGTCCATCGGTGCTGGGGCCTTGGGTACGGTGGCGTTGTTTATTTTGTATCCGTTTCTGGCGACGCGGCGGTTGGTGGGGACTGAGATTGCGCATGCTGTGCCGCTGACCCTGGTGGCGGGGTTGGGGCATGCGAGCATGGGGAATATGGATTGGCATTTGTTGGGGTTTTTGTTGATGGGGTCGTTGCCGGGGATCTATGTGGGTAGCCATATGACGGGCAAGTTGCCTGATGCGGTTTTGCGGCCTTGCTTGGCGGTTATGTTGATGGCTATTGGTTATAAGTTGGCGTTTTAAGTTGGTGGAGGCATATCCGTTATTTAGGTAACGGCCACCTATGGTCCCGCTCTTACAGCGGGTCACTTTTGGAAGAGTCCGAATGCGGCCCAGCCAAAAGTAACCATGGGCCTGTCCCGTGACAACGGACGCCAAGAAGCGATACTTAAATCGTTCTCTTGGAGGTTGCCATGTACCCATCTACTCGCCGTAACTATACCGATGAGTTCAAGACTCAAGCGGTTGCGCTAGCTGAAAGCGTTGGCAGAACCGAAGCGGCCCGCCAGCTAGAGATGTCCGTCAAAACGCTCGACAACTGGGTGAACGCCACGCGCAAGGGCCAACCGCTGAGTTCGCCCGAGCGCAAGCCCATCACGAAGGAAGGCAGTGAGCTTGCCCGCCTGCGAGCCGAGGTTGCCGAACTGAAAATGGAGCGTGAAATCCTAAAAAAGGCGGCGGTATTCTTCGCCAGAGAGTCCAGGTGAGATACGCCTTCGTCGCTGCTGAACGGACTCAATACCCGGTACGGGTGTTGTGCCGGGTGATGGAAGTCTCGACTTCAGGTTTCTACGATTGCGCGCTCAGGCAGCCTCGCACTGATCCTGACGCTCAGATTCGCATTGAGTTGCGCAGCGTCTATGCGGCCAGTCGACACACCTACGGTCGGCCACGGTTGGTCGCAGCCTTACGCCAGAAATCGTATGCAGTGGGCCACAAACGAGTCAGCCGGTTGATGCAGGAGGAGCGTATACACGGCAAGTCCAAACGCGGTTTCAGGCCCTGCACCACTGACAGCCACCATTACTTGCCTGTCGCGAGCAATGTGGTGGCGCGGCAGTTCTCCATCAATAACCCCACCCCGACTTGGGTCAGTGATATCACCTATCTCCCAACCAGAGAGGGTTGGCTGTATCTGGCCGTAGTGTTGAGCATCCAGACCCGCCAGATCTTGGGCTACAGCTTGTCAGACCGCATGCCAGATGACTTGGTCGAAAGTGCGTTTCTGAATGCCTGGAGCGCCTGTTCTGGCACTAGCGGAGCAGTATTTCACTCCGATCAGGGCCGTCAGTATGCAAGCAGTAAGTTCCGTCTGACGCTGGCCAAGAAGGACTTCACCCAGAGCATGAGTCGAAAGGGAAATTGCTGGGACAATGCAGTGGCCGAGAGCTTTTTCGCTACGCTGAAAAGAGAGGAGGCTTTCGGGGTCTACCCCACCAAAAAACAGGCACAGCTATCAATCGCCAGCTATGTGCATGGGTTTTACAACAGCAGTCGACTGCACTCAGCTCTGGGATATCGTTCTCCGAACGAATATGCAAAGAGCTTGAGGCAGAAGACTGGATAACCAGCTTCTTGGCGTCCGCTGCTGGGAGACAGGCCCACCAAAAACGCTTCGCCCCAACACTCGGCACCTCGCTTAGGCTCGGTGTGCCCGAACGAAGGCTTGAATCCGTGGGCCGCCGCGATGGGCCATCCTTGGCCCAGCGCGGCTAACCCGGCGGCCCCCCAAATCACTGTCGGATTACGGGCATACCGAGCCTAGGCGAGGTACCGAGTGTTGGGGCAAGAGCCCTTTTGGTTACTTTTGGCTGGGCCGGCATTCCGGGCTCTTTTCCAAAAGTGAGCCGCCGTAAGGGCGGAACCAACATCAGCCATCCCCTAAATAACGGATATGCCCCCAATCAACCCCCCAACTCAACCCCGCCCATTCCCAATCTGCCAAACAAACGGCGGCTCCCCCCCATTAACCACCCAATCCCCCACAATCCGCGCCTTATAAATCACCGGATTATGCGACGACACCGTCCGCGCATTCCGCCAATGCCGATCCAGCGCCTTCCCCTGCCGCACATCCGACGCCCCCAGCGCATTAAACAACTCACTGGTAGCCCGCTGAATCAACCCCGACACCACCACCTGCGCCGTAGCCGACTCAATCTCGGCCGCCACATTGGCCTCGCGCTCCACCGCATCATCCCCCCCAAACCGCGCCACATACGCCCGTTGCGCCGGCAGCGTCGCCTTCAACGCACTCGCCTCAGCGGCATACACCAGCGCAGCCACTTCCCCCACCACCTGCAGAATCTGCGCATCCTGGCTCACATGCGCCGCATTACCATGACTGTAGATACGCTTACGGCTGCGTACCTGATGCGCCAAATCGCGCAAGGCCGCACGCCCAATCCCCGCCAAACTGGCGAGCAACACCAACTGGTAGAACGCCGTCTGGTATTTAAACCGGCTGGCAAAGTCGATGACGTTTTCCGTATCCACCACCGCATCGGTAAAGCGCGACGTGCCGCTGCCGGTGGTGCGCTGGCCAAAGCCGTCCCAATCATCACTGTGCACCACCCCTGGCTGGCGGGCGCGGGTGGCGGCGATCACATCGCCACCGGTGTCACTGCGTTGGGCATACACGTCGATCCAATCGGCGAAGATGCTGCCTGTGCTGTAGAACTTCTCTCCGTTGAGCTTCCAGCGGTCGCCGTCAGGGCTGACTTGGGTGACCACATTACCAATGGCCACATTGCCAATCTCGGTCCAGGCGCAGCCGACGATATCGCCGTCCACGAACCGCTTGAACCACAGATCCCGGCCAGCACTGGGCGGCGCGTTCAGGCGGTCTTCGGCAAACGCGAAGTGCCCACGCAGGGCCTGGGGCACGTTGGAGTCGGCTTCGGCCAGCTCGATCAGCAGTTCGAACAATTGCGGCAGGGAAGCACCGCCGCCGCCATGTTCCACCGGCACGCGTACTGCGCCAAAACCGGCTTCCTTGAGCCACTGGATCGGTTCATGGGGCAGGGTGCGGGACTGTTCGCGCTCTACGGCACCGTCGGCGATGCGCTGGAAGATCGGTCGAAAGCGCGCAGCCAGGGTCGGGTAGTCGACACCGGTGGACAGGGGATTGATGACGTGTTGTTCGGTCATGGGCAAGGTTCCTGGGCAGTGATCAATCCAAGGGGGATTGCACACTCCGTGCCGGGTATCTGCGCCCGTATTCAGGGGCTAAAGCGTTCAGCTACTGTTGCCCTGGCAACAGTGGATCGACAAACCCGCACGCTCTGCGACATCGACGCCGACCTACGGTATTGCGTGCAACGCCCATGGCCCGTGCGTTTCCACGGCCTGGCACGCTTGCTGCTCAAGCCCTCAGTACATCCCTTTTGTGCGAGGTAACGCGAGATGAGCCAGCAAGCCGTGAAATTTGCCTACTGGGTGCCCAACGTCAGCGGTGGGTTGGTGGTCAGCAAGATCGAACAACGCACCCACTGGGGCATCGACTACAACCGCAAACTGGCGCAACTGGCGGAAGCCGCCGGCTTCGAATACGGCCTCACCCAGATCCGCTTCACCGCCGGCTACGGTGCGGAAAACCAGCATGAGTCCGTGGCGTTCAGCCATGCGCTGCTGGCCGCGACCACCACGCTCAAGGTGATCGCCGCGATCCTGCCAGGGCCCTGGCAACCGGCGTTGGCGGCCAAGCAACTGGCGACGATCGACCAGCTCACCAACGGACGTATCGCGGTGAATATCGTCAGCGGTTGGTTCAAGGGCGAATTCCAGGCCATCGGCGAACACTGGCTGGAGCACGACGAACGTTATCGCCGTTCCGAAGAGTTTATCCGGGCCCTCAAAGGCATCTGGACCCAGGACGATTTCACCTTCAAGGGTGACTTTTACCGCTTCAACAACTACACCCTCAAGCCCAAGCCATTGGGCCAGCCGGAGGTGTTCCAGGGCGGTAGCTCGCGGGCCGCGCGGGATATGGCAGCGCGGGTGTCGGACTGGTATTTCACCAACGGCAACACCCCGGAAGGCATCAAGGCCCAGGTCGATGACATCCGCGCCAAGGCGGCGGCAAACAACCATTCGGTCAAAGTCGGCGTCAACGCCTTTGTGATCGCCCGCGACACCGAGGAAGAAGCCCGCGCCGTGCTGGCAGAGATCATTGACAAGGCCGATCCGGAGGCGGTGAACGCCTTTGGTGATGCGGCCAGGCAAGCGGGCAAGGCGTCACCGGAAGGCGAGGGCAACTGGGCCAAGTCGAGCTTTGAAGACTTGGTGCAGTACAACGATGGCTTCAAGACCAACCTGATCGGTACGCCCCAGCAGATTGCCGAGCGCATCGTCGCGCTCAAGGCAGTGGGGGTGGACTTGGTGCTGGCGGGCTTTCTGCATTTTCAGGAAGAAGTCGAGTACTTCGGCAAACGTGTGTTGCCGCTGGTGCGAGAGTTGGAAGCCAAGGCGGGGATCAAACAGGTGGCGTGAGCAGTTTTTTTTCCAGGCGCAGTGCTGCGGTGTGGTCTTCGTAATAGGCGTCGATCAGGGCAAAGCGCCGATAACGGTTGCGCTCATAGAGGCTGAGAGCACCGGGGTTGTCGGTGCGCACTTCCAGGCGTAGGCGATTGCAACCCTGTGCCACGGCGCTAGCTTCAACGCGGCTCAGCAACTGTCTACCCAACCCCATGCCACGCGCAGGTTCGGCAATGGCGATGGAATACAGACGCGCCAACGAAGTGCCACGGCGAAACAGCACCAGCGCGTAACCGAGCAGTTGCCCGTCATTTTCCGCCACCCGCAACTCGCCGTGGGCGCGGCTTATCATCCACTGGAAACTGCGCCGTGACAGCCTGTCGGTGGTGAAGCAGTGCTGTTCCAAGGCCAGTAATTCAGGCACATCCAAGAGCGTTGCAACGCGAAAGCAAAGAGCCATATGACCGCCGTAAAAGTTGCGTAACGAAACGGGACTTCTCTAAAAGATCGTGCTTAATAGAAAAGGTCGAGTTCTCTAAAGCGGATCAAATATTATGTCGGCGGTACAAGGTCATTGGCGTGAAGTATCCGAGCAAACTCTCGCGGCGACAATAACCAATAAAGGTTATTTTTCCGCACCCCCAAAAGGCAACAGTCAAGTCGTGATCATTGTCGAGCGCAAGGAAGACTGGGCCTCCTACTTCCCCAGCGAAGACATCGTCACTGCCCAGGAATACCTGGAGCAGACCCGCGAAAACGAGACTGGCAAGCGCGTACAGGTGATCAACCTGTGCCGCAGCTACAAGTACCTGGGGCACGGTTACTACTGCTCGCTGCTGGCTGAAGCCCGTGGGCACAAGGTGATCCCGTCGGTGCGTACCATCAGCGAACTGACGAAGAAGTCGTTGTACGGCCTGGCCCTGGACGACCTGGATAAAACCCTCGATAAAGCCTTGAGTCATCACCTTTACAGCAATACCGAAGGCTTTACCCTGACACTTTATTTTGGCCGGACCAATATAGAGCCGTTGCAGGATTTGGCCCGTCAGTTGTTTGAGGCCTTTCCGTGTCCGATCCTGTTAGTGGAGTTCAAGAAGAATAACGGTTGGCATATAGAAGGCGTTAAATCCGGCGTATTGCACAAGTTACGCGACGATCAGGAAGATCAATTCGCCCACGCCCTGGACAACTTCAGCCGCAAGATCTGGCGCCAGCCGCGCTCACGTCGCCTGGCCCGTTATGACCTGGCCATCTTGCACGACCCTCAAGAGCAATTGCCGCCGTCCAACGGCAAGGCCCTGGATAATTTCATCCGCGTCGGCAAGGGCCTGGGCATCGATGTGGAGTTGATCGAACGCAAGGATTATTCACGCCTGGCCGAATACGACGCCTTGCTGATCCGCGAGACCACCAGCGTCGACAACCACACCTACCGCTTCGCCAAGAAAGCCGAAAGCGAAGGCCTGGTGGTGATGGATGACCCGGCGTCGATCCTGCGCTGCACCAACAAGGTCTACCTCACCGACCTGCTCAACAGTCACCAACTGGGCATGCCCGCCACGGAGATTCTGTACAAGGAACGACCGGAAGACTTTGAACGGGTCGGCGAGCGCCTGGGGTTCCCGCTGGTGCTGAAGATCCCCGACGGGTGTTTTTCCCGTGGCGTGATCAAGGTCGAAAGCCAGGAAGCCTTGCTCAAGGCCACTGCCGAGTTGTTCGAACATTCGGTGCTGTTGCTGGCCCAGGAGTTTTTCTACACCGAGTACGACTGGCGCATCGGCGTGCTCAACCGCAAGCCGATCTTTGCCTGCCAGTACTTTATGTCCAAAGGGCATTGGCAGATCTACAACCACAAGGCCATCGGCCAGGCCATCAACGGTGAATGCCGCACGCTGGCGGTTCATGAAGCGCCCAAGGCGGTGGTGGAGCTGGCCGTGAAGACCGCCAACCTGATTGGCGATGGCCTCTACGGCGTCGACCTCAAGCAGTCCGGCGACAAGGTGGTGGTGATCGAAGTCAACGACAACCCCAACCTGGACGCGGGTATCGAAGATGCCTACTTGCAGGACGACTTGTACGGTTTGGTGCTGGAGGAGTTCGTGAGGCGCCTGGAGTTGAAGCGTCAGGGTCAGGTCTGGTGACCCGGCGATGATCCAGCGTTTCGAACTGATCGATGGCAAGCTGCACAGCGGGGAGCGTGACGATGCCCCGATCCAGTTGTTCAACAACCCTGACCTGGCCGAGCGCGAGTGGCTGCGCGACCACCATAAGCTGGACGAACACGCCCTGGCCTCTGCGCTGGACCCCGACGAAGTCTCGCGCATCGAGTTTCACCCGGACAATCTGTTCCTGATCTGGAAACGCCCGGAAAACTACTCCGGTGGCGGCAACCTGGTGTTCGAGGTGTCGTCCTGCGGCCTGCTGTTTTCACCGGGCCGCCTGCTGGTGATCGCCACCGACGAAACCCCGCTGACCGGCCTCGGCAAACGCCGCCCGCTGCACACGCCGCTGGATGTGTTGCTCGACTTGCTGCTCAATAACATCCATCACTACCTGGGCCACCTCAAGGTGATCAAGTTGGTCGCGCGGGAATTGCAGCAGCAGTTCAATGCGTCGATGAGCAACCACCACCTGATGCAGATGTTCAGCCTCAGCGAAAGCCTGATCTATTACATCAACGCGCTGCACAGCAACGGCGCGGTGCTGTCACGGCTGCGCAACCACGCGGAAAAGGAGCATTTCAGTTCGGAGATATTGGCGCTGATCGACGACCTGATCATCGAGAACCACCAGTGCTACAAACAGGCGGAGATCTATTCCAACGTGTTTTCCGGGCTGATCGACGCCCGCGGCAACCTGATGAACAACAGCATGAACAACCTGTTGCGCAAGCTCACCTTGATCAACGTGGTGTTCCTGCCGCTCAACCTGATTGCGAGCATCGGCGGCATGTCGGAGTTCAGCATGATGACGGCGGGGACGCCGTGGTGGGTGTCGTACCCATTGTTTCTGGCGGCGATGGGGCTGGGGGCTGCTTTGATGGTAGTGGGGCTGAAGCGGATAGCGGGCGGCGCCAATGTCGTTTAAACCCTGTAGGAAGGTTGTAGGGTCAGCACTTCAAACCCATCCGCCGTCACCGCCACGGTATGTTCCCACTGTGCCGACAGGCTGTTGTCCTTGGTTACCACCGTCCAGCCATCCTTCAGGCTGCGCACTTTCGAGCTGCCCTGGTTGAGCATCGGCTCCACGGTAAACACCATGCCTTCGCGCAGTTCCAAGCCGGTGCCGGGGCGGCCGAAGTGCAGGATTTGCGGCTCTTCATGCATCTGCCGGCCGATGCCGTGGCCGCAGTATTCGCGGACTACGCTGTAGCCGTTGGCTTGCGCGTGGCTCTGGATCGCGTGGCCGATATCACCCAGGCGTGCGCCGGGCTTGACCTGGCGGATGCCGGCCCACATCGCTTCGAAGGTTTTCTCGACCAGGCGCTGAGCCTTGGGCGCGACGCTGCCGATCATGTACATCTTGCTGGAGTCGGCAATAAAACCACCTTTTTCCAGGGTGATGTCGATGTTGATGATGTCGCCGTCCTTGAGGATGTCCTTGGCGCTGGGCATGCCATGGCACACCACCTCGTTGATCGAAGTGTTGATGGAGAAAGGGTAGTCATACTGGCCCAGGCTTGCGGGGCGGGCCTTGAGGTCGTTGCGGATGAAGGCTTCGACGGCGGCGTCCAGCTCCAGGGTGGAACGGCCGGCGGCGACAAAGCCGTCGAGCATCGTGAACACCTGGGCCAGCAGGCGCCCGGCTTCACGCATCACGGCCAGTTGGGCGGCAGTCTTGATCATCAACTGCGCCCCCGGATCAGATCGGGCTTGTCCAGCAACAGCTTGTTGATCAGCTCGTTGTAGGGCAGGTGGGGGTTGAGCTCGGCGAGCAGGCCGATCTTGATCCAGAACTCGGCCTGGGCGTTGATGGAACGATCCATCGCGGCGCTGGCCAGGCGCAGTTGTTCGTGCAGTTGGTCGGTGATCTTGACGATGCCCATGGGGTTCACTGTGCGGGGTTGATATACAAAGCGTATACGTTTCGTATGCTTTGAGTAAACCTTTTGTTGACGAGTCCCGTCATAGGCGGTTAATTTCGTGACATGACCTTTCAAGCCTTTCGCAGCCAGCCAAGCATTATTACCGCCATTCCTCATTTGGCGGGATAGCGCACGGCTGTACCCAAACCCGCCCTAGAGGCGGGTTTTGTTTTTCCGTCTCCCGGGCCCCGAACAAGAAGCCAGGAGATACCCATGAGCACCTGTCCCCCTACCGCTGACACAGGCTTGCTTGAACACTATGTGAAGAAGATCCTCGCCGCGCCGGTCTATGACCTGGCGGTGCGCACGCCGTTGCAGGCGGCACCGGCGCTGTCGGCATTGCTGGGTAACCAGGTGTTGCTCAAGCGTGAAGACCTGCAGCCGACGTTCTCGTTCAAGATCCGTGGCGCCTACAACAAACTGGTGCAGTTGAGCGACGAGCAAAAGGCGCGCGGCGTGGTCACCGCATCGGCCGGCAACCATGCCCAAGGCGTGGCGCTGGCAGCCAGGGAGTTGGGGATCCAGGCGCGGATCGTCATGCCCAGCACCACGCCAGAGTTGAAGGTACTCGGCGTACGCTCCCGTGGTGCTGAAGCGGTCCTGCACGGCGAGAGCTTCCCCTTTGCCCTGGCCCACGCACTGCAACTGGCCGAAACCTCAGGTTGCACCTTTGTCTCGCCCTTCGACGATCCGGAGGTGATCGCCGGACAAGGCACCGTGGCCATGGAAATCCTGCGCCAGCAACAAGGGCCCTTGGACGCGATCTTCGTGCCGGTGGGCGGCGGTGGCCTGATCGCCGGGATCGCCGCTTACGTTAAATACCTGCGGCCCGAGGTGCGCATCATCGGCGTCGAACCTGAGGGCTCCAGTTGTCTGCTGGCGGCGCTGCGGGCGGGTGAACGCGTGGTGCTGCCCAGCGTGGACGGGTTTGCCGACGGCACGGCGGTGGCGCAAGTCGGTGCCTACGGGTTTGAGATCTGCCGGGACTGGGTGGATGACGTTATTACTGTCAGCAACGATGAACTGTGCAGCGCGATCAAGCTGATCTACGACGATACCCGCTCGATCACCGAACCTTCCGGTGCCTTGGCGGTGGCGGGAGTGCGCAAGTATGTCGCCCGCCATCAACTGCGCGGGAAGACCCTGGTGGCGATCAATTCCGGGGCGAACATCAACTTCGATAGTTTGCGACATGTTGCTGAAAGGGTGGCTGCGCAAGGCGCCGTTGCCGTTGAGGCCTACAGTTAAACGTTTAATCGCAGCGGTTCGACGACGATTTAAACACGGCCAATTTACATATATAACCCGGCGCGCGGCTTATGAGGAAAAGTTACAACGAAGGCTGATTTTGCCGAGTAGGCTTGGGTGTTGTAAGCGTCTTCCAGGGTCGGCAAGGCGCGACGAGTGAGCGCTCGTCGGACACATAAAAGTCTGTTGGCAGTCTCAAGAAAGGAGAGGTTGACCATGCTTTCGGAATTAGAACTTCGCAGCATTATTGAAGGAAGTTTCCTGCCCAAACGGTGCGAATGCACCAAAGCCGAAGATGCTTCGCTGACGATCAAGGTCTACGACGACCGCGACCGTGACCGGGTGGATTTGGAAGTCAAAGGGATCAACGCGGACAAACTCGACAGCAGTCGAGCCATTTGCAACCTGATCACCGGGTTGCGTGAAGACCTCAAGCACAGCCATGCACCCGCCCTGCAAAGAGTGGGAGGGCGCGGCTACTACTAGGTAGATGCCTGGGGTTGGATGACCGAAGACCTGTGGGCCTGGATAAACGCCAGGCCCAATACGGTTTCCGTTGCCACTGCCAGCAGGATGCCGGGTCCGGCATTGCCGTTTATCCACTCACTGAACCCCAGTACCGCCAGCACCCAACAGCCAATGGTAAAACCGCCGGTCATGGCGCGTCGTGTGTCGCAGGGTGGTGCGTGGCGTGCGCGGTAGAACATCACGCCGATAGCCAGGAACAGGGTGGCGTTACGCCGAGCCACCAGGCCCGTGGCATTTGAATATTCAACGCTCCACAGCCATAGCATCCATTCGGGGCGCAGGCCCCATATCAGCGCCAGGGCAAAACAGAGCACGGCGGTAAAGAGGGCGAGCGTATGAAAGCGCAGCGGCATGGCGAATCCTTTCGGCACGGTTAACAGGTGCAAAAGGATACCGCGTGCTGACGCGTTACGCCGCCCTTAATCAACATCATGTTCAGTTCTGGAACAAACAGGCCTCGGATAACTTCTTGTAGCTCACGTGCTGCACTTCACCGGCCTTGTCCAAAAACTTGATCTCGGCCTTGATGACCTTGCATTCACGGGTATCCGGTTCGGTCATGGCAATCACTTTCTGGATGTCCATGGGCATGCCGTACCGATAGGGCACAGCTTTGGATTCAGCCTGGGCCATGGCCGATACGGTGGTGAGGGCGAGGGTGCAGCCGAGCAGGAATACGTTGCGCATTTTCATGAGGTTTCTCCGTCAGTGGTCCGGTTCATCAGCGTGATGAATCGGCGGCCGTACCTTCAGCCGATGGCCATGGAGGTGCGGTCGAAGCCACTGTTGTCTCCCAAGCTTAACCATTGATTAAATTGGGGTTTTTGAGAAAAGTCCTACATGTTTATGGGGTTGATTCCCGCTGTATTGTCTGACGGCTTACGGCTCAGTTCTGGAAGTCGCAGGCTTCCGACATTTTCCGATAGCTCACGTCCTCAACCTTGCCCGCCTTATCCAGGAACTTGATATCCGCCTTGATGACTTTGCATTCATCGGTGGGCGTTTCGTTCATGGCCAGGACCTTGTCGATGTTCATCGGCATGCCGTATTGGTAAGGCACGGGTTTGACAGCGGTGCCTTGGTCGTCGGCCTGGGCCAGACCTGATACTGCGGCCAGCGCCAAGGCGCTGCCGAGTACGAGAGTGCGCAGTTTCATGGTGGTTCTCCGCAACAAGTGGGTACAACTTCACTGTCGGCGTGCGGGATTAACCATCGATTAATTTTTAGCTGGCTGACAAAACCTTCATCCAAGCTGCCGGCGATAGGGCAGGTCGGGGCCGGTCTTGGTGCAGGTCAGTGCGGCGGCGCGGATGGCGAAGCCGAGCATGGTGTCGATCTGTGCACGGGTGAGTTGTTGCAGGCCGTCCACTGAGTCCAACTGCTGTTCGGTCAACCAGGCAATCAACGCCGCCTGGAAGGTGTCGCCAGCCCCCACTGTATCGGCCATCACCACCTTGACCGCCGGCGCAGACCAGTGGCCATGCTGGCGGCTGAATACACTGGCGCCGTCGCCGCCACGGGTGAGGAATACCAATTGGCAACGGTGTTGCAGCCAGCCCTGCAGCACGCTTTCGGGCGACTGCTCGGGGTAGAGCAGGTGCAGGTCTTCGTCGCTGACCTTGATCAGGTCGGCATGCTTGACCAGTTCCGCCACACGGTCGCGCCACAGCTGGATATCCGGCTGCGGGTTGAGCCGCACGTTGGGGTCGAGGCTGATCAGGCGCTTGCCGCTTTCACGCTTGACCAGGCTCAGCAAGGTGTCGCCGATGGGTTGCACCACCAGGGAGAACGACCCGATGTGCAGGCCACGGATATCATCGCTCAGCTCGGGCAGATGAGCGACTTCCAGCAGTCGGTCGGCGCAGCCTTCACCGCGAAAGTTGTACTGCGGTGTGCCATTGGCGCCCACGGCGACCATCGACAAGGTGGTCGGCGCGGCGAATTCCACCAGGAACTGCTCGCTGACGCCTTCATCCTTGAGCACCTGTAACAAGCGGCGGCCGAGGAAATCGGTGGAAAGCCCACCGAACAAGCCCGCCTCGACACCCAGGCGGCGCAAGCCGACCGCGACGTTGAACGGCGAACCGCCGGCAATTGCCTTGTAATTGACCTTCGATGCCTGCCCGCTGGCATCTTCCTCGCTGAAAAAATCAAACAGCGCTTCACCACACACCAGATACATAGTCGTTCGCTCTTAAAGGGTTGCCACGAGCTGTTGATAGCGCTCGTAGGCGTGTTGATACGCGCTGACGCTGGCCGCCACCGGCAGCGTACGGCTGGCCGGGTCGACGCTCACACATTTGTCGCACAGGCTGGCCAGCGACTCGCCGGACTGGCTCCACGCCGCCTGGATCGCCGCGCCCAGGGCGGCGGCTTCACTTTGTTCGGTGCAGACCACTTCGGTGTTCATGATATCGGCGACCATCTGCCGCCAGACCGGGCTTTTCGAACCGCCGCCGATCAAGCGGATGCTCTGGCTTTGCAGGCCGGTCTGGCGCAGCAGGTCGAGGCCGTAGCGCAGGCCGAAGGTGGTGCCTTCGACCACCGCGCGGCACAGGTTGGCGCGGGTCAGGTTGGTCATGGTCAAGCCGTGCAGGCTGCCGGTGGCGTGGGGCAGGGCGGGCACACGTTCGCCGTTGAGGAACGGCAACATGCTCACGCCGTCCGCGCCAATCGGCGCTTGTTCGACCAGGGCGTTGAATGCGGCCAGGTCGAGGTCGAACAACTCGCGGATCACCCCGGTGGCGTTGGTCAGGTTCATGGTGCAGATCAGCGGCAACCAGCCGCCGCTGGACGAACAGAAGGTGGCGACCGAGGCCTGTGGGCTGACGTTGGGCTGGTCGGCAAACGCGTACACAGTCCCCGACGAGCCCAGGCTCATGGTGATCACGCCGGGGGCAATGTTGCCGGTGCCGAGGGCGCCCATCATGTTGTCGCCGCCACCGCTGGAGACGATGGCGTTGGGGTTGATGCCCAGCCGTTCGGCAATCGCCGGAAGAACGGTGCCGACGCTCTGATCGGCCTCAATCAGCTGCGGCAGGGCCTTTTCTAGACGACCGCTCGGGTCGATGTGCCTGAGCAGCGCCACATCCCACTCACGGCTGCGCACGTTGAAGTAGCCGGTGCCCGACGCATCGCCGTATTCCGCGACGGCGCGGCCGGTGAGCCAGTAGTTGAGGTAGTCGTGGGGCAGCAGGATATGCGCGATGCGCGCAAAGATGTCCGGGTGCTGTTCGCGCGTCCACAGCAGCTTGGACACGGTGTAGCCCGGTGCAATGGCCACGCCGAGGCGTTCCAGGGAGCCGCTTTCGCCACCCAGGTGCTGCAAGAGTCGGTCGTTCTCGGGCGTGGTCTCGGTGTCGCACCACAGTTTGGCCGGGCGCAGTACCTGGCCCTGGTCATCCAGCAGCACCAAACCATGTTGCTGGCCGGACACGCCGATGCCGAGGATGTCCTGGCCGTCCACGCCGGCCTGTTGCAGGGCGCGGTGGGTGGCTTCGGTAAAGGCGTCCACCCACTCCTGGGTGTGCTGCTCGCGGCGGCCATTGGCACCGCTGATCAATGTGTGTGCCGCTGCGCCCAGGCCCAGCACCTTGCCGCTCGTGGCGTCGAGGACGATGGCCTTGGTGCCTTGGGTGCCGCAGTCGATGCCGAGAAACAGGTTTTGCTGGGACATGGGAAGGGCCTTCAATGGATGTTGGCGAGTAACCGTTCCAGGGTCCTGCTGACACCCACTTCCTGCAGGCTCCTGTAGCACCGCTCGAACGCTGCCACAAACTCGGGCGAATTGGGAATAGCCTTGCCAAAAATCTCTTCCACCCCCAGCAAACGTTGGCTGATCAACGCATCATCACTCACCAGCCCCTGGCAAAACGCTGCACGCGGATCCGGGAGGGTGTAGCTCACTCCATTCTCGTCCACGCCCTTCAAATACAACGCCCACGCTGCCACGACCAACGCCGCGCGCTCAGTCTCGCGCCCATCGGCAATCAGGCGGTTGATGGTCGGCACGGTGAACTTGGGAAACTTCGACGAGCCATCCGAACACACGCGTTCCAACTGGTCGGCAATCGCCTGGTTGGAGAAGCGGTCCACCAGCGTCTGCTTGTAGTCCGTCAGATCGATGCCCGGCACCGGCGCCAGGTTCGGCGTGACGTCCAGGTCCATGTAGGCGCGCATGTAGGCGACAAACACCGGGTCGTTCATGGTCTCGTGCACAAACCGATAACCCTTGAGAAACCCCAGGTAGGTCAGCGCCAGGTGGCTGCCGTTGAGCAGGCCGATCTTCATTTCTTCATAGGGCGTGACGTCATCGGTGAACTGCACACCGACCTGTTCCCAGGCCGGGCGACCGTTGACGAACTTGTCCTCCAGCACCCACTGAACGAAGGGTTCGCACACCACTGGCCAGGCATCGTCGATGCCGTGGTCATCATGCAACTGCAGGCGATGCGCGGTGCTGGTCATCGGTGTGATGCGGTCGACCATCGCATTCGGAAAGCTCACATTGGCCTTGATCCAATCGTGCAGCTCGGCGTTGTGCAACGCGGCAAACGCCAACAGGGCTTTACGCGTCACGTCGCCGTTGTGCGGCAGGTTATCGCAGGACATCACGGTAAATGCCGGGGTGCCGGCGGCGCGGCGTTGGGTCAGGGCGGCGCAGATAAAGCCAAACACGGTCTTGGGTGCGCTCGGGTGTGCCAGATCATGCTGGATCTGCGGCAGGTGAGCCATGAACTCACCGTTGCTGTCGTCGATGCAGTAGCCGCCTTCGGTGATGGTCAGCGAGACGATACGGATCGCCGGGTCGGCCAGTTTGTCGATCAGCGCCTGGGCGCCGTCTTCGGCCAGCAGCATGTCACTGATCGAGCCGATCACACGCACTTCGGTGTCGTCGGTATCGCCCAGCTCATACAGGGTGAACAGGTAGTCTTGGCCGGCCAGGTCGTCGCGGGCCTTGCGGTCTTCGGCACGCAGGCCGACACCGCAAATGCTCCAGTCCAGGCCAACGCCGGTGTTCATCAGCGCGTCGGTGTAATAGGCCTGATGCGCGCGATGGAAACCGCCGACGCCGATATGGGCGATGCCTTGCGTGGTGCTGGCAATCGCGTAGGCGGGCAGTTTCACGTGCGGCGCCAACTGGGTGAGGTTTTGTTTATTCAGTTTCATCAGCAAAGTCTCGCGAAATCAGGCGGCAGCGCGCAGTGGGCGGGCCACGGCAACACCGTCGGTGTCGAACAGATGGCAGTGCGCCGGGTCCAGGTGCAGGTGCAGCGTCTCGCCGTACTGGCTGGCCATGTCGCCACGGATCCGCATGGTCAGCGGCTCGCCGTTGGCGGTGTTGACGTGGCAGAAGGTGTCGCTGCCCAGGCGCTCGCCGACGTCGGCGGTGACGGTGAGAGTGGTTTGGCCGGGCGCGGCGATTTCCAGGTGCTCCGGACGAATGCCCAGGGTCACGGCACTGCCGACGCTCAAGGTGGCGCCGCTCAGTGGCAGGCTGATCAGCGTGCCTGCATCCAACTGCACTTCGCAGCTTTGACTTTCAACACGGGTGACGTTGCCCTTGAGGAAACCCATCTTCGGCGTGCCGAGGAAACCCGCCACGAACAGGTTGGCCGGCTGGTGGTACAGCTCCAACGGCGAGCCGACTTGCTCGATACGGCCACTGTTCAACACCACGACCTTGTCGGCCAGGGTCATCGCCTCCACCTGGTCGTGGGTCACGTAGATCATGGTCGCTTGCAGCTCTTTATGCAGGCGTGCCAGTTCCAGGCGCATCTGCACGCGCAACGCGGCGTCGAGGTTGGACAGCGGTTCGTCGAACAGGAAGATCTTCGGGTTGCGCACAATCGCACGGCCGATGGCCACACGCTGGCGCTGGCCGCCAGACAGCTGCTTGGGCTTGCGCTCCAGCAATGGGCCCAGCTCCAGGATGCGCGCCGCTTCGCTGACCTTGCTCTCCACCAGCTTCTTGTCGACACCGGCCAGGTCCAGGGCGAACGACATGTTCTTGCGTACGCTCATGTGTGGGTACAGCGCGTAGGTCTGGAACACCATCGCCAGGTCACGCTTGGCCGGGGTCACTTCGGTGATGTCGCGACCGTCCAGTTCGATAGTGCCTTCGCTGACTTCTTCCAGGCCGGCGATCAGGCGCAGCAACGTGGATTTACCGCAGCCCGACGGGCCGACAAACACCACGAATTCCTTATCGTTCACTTCCAGGTCGATGCCCTTGATGATGGAAAAGCCTTCGAAACCTTTTTGCAGATTCTTGATTTTCAGGTTGGCCATGATGGGCCTCCGCTAGGAATTATTATTTGACGGCGCCAAAGGACAAACCGCGCACCAACTGTTTCTGGCTGATCCAGCCAAAGATCAGGATCGGCGCGCAGGCCAGGGTCGACACGGCGGACAATTTGGCCCAGAACAAGCCTTCGGGGCTGGAGTAGGAGGCGATCAATGCGGTCAACGGCGCAGCGGCGGACGAGGTCAGGTTCAGCGACCAGAACGCCTCGTTCCAGCACAGGATCAGCGACAGCAACACGGTGGAGGCCAGGCCGCCCTTGGCAATCGGCAGCAGCACGCGGACCATTTCCTGCCAGAGGGTGGCGCCATCCAGGCGCGCGGCTTCGAGGATGTCCTTGGGGATGTCCTTGAAGTAGGTGTAAACCATCCACACCACGATCGGCAGGTTGATCAGGGTGTAGATGATGATCAGCGCAATGCGCGTGTCCAGCAGGCCAAAGCTCTTGGCCAACAGGTAGATCGGCATCAGCACGCCCACTGGCGGCAGCATCTTGGTGGACAGCATCCACAGCAGCGTGCCTTTGGTGCGTTGGGTTTCGTAGAAGGCCATGGAGTAGGCGGCCGGCACCGAAATCAGTAGGCACAGTGCCGTTGCGCTGAAGGAAATCAGCACCGAGTTCCACGCATAGCTGAAGTAATTGCTGCGCTCGTTGATGTGCAGGTAGTTCTCCAGCGTCGGCGTGAAGATGAACTGCGGCGGCGTGGCGAACGCATCGATTTCGGTCTTGAAGCTGGTCAGCACCATCCAGAAGATCGGGAAGAAGATCAGGATCGCGATGGCCCAGGCCAACGTGCCGAGCAACAGGCTTTGCAGGCGGCGGGATTGTTGAAGCGTCATGGCGCGGCCCTCAAGGCTTGTCAGTCAGGTTTTTGCCGATCATCCGCACCAGGATGATCGCCGCGATATTGGCGATGACCACGGCAATCAAGCCGCCGGCCGAGGCCATGCCCACGTCGAACTGCACCAGCGCCTGGTTGTAGATCAGGTAGGCGAGGTTGGTCGAGGCGTAGCCGGGGCCACCGTTGGTGGTGGTGAAGATCTCGGCAAATACCGAGAGCAAAAAGATCGTCTCGATCATCACCACCACGGCAATCGGGCGGGCCAGGTGCGGCAGGGTCAGGTGCCAGAAGATTGCGATGGCGCCGGCACCGTCCAGGCGCGCGGCTTCCTTTTGTTCCTGGTCGAGGGACTGCATGGCGGTCATCAGCAGCAGGATCGCGAAGGGCAGCCACTGCCACGACACGATGATGATGATCGACAGCAACGGGTAGTGCGCCAGCCAGTCCACGGGTTCTGCGCCGAAGAACTTCCACACGGCGGCCAGGATTCCGGACACCGGGTGGAAAATCAGGTTCTTCCAGATCAGCGCACCGACGGTGGGCATGATGAAGAACGGCGAAATCAGCAGCACCCGCACCAGGCCGCGACCGAAGAACTCACTGGCTTCGAGCAGAGCGCTGATCAGCACGCCGAACACCACGCTGATCAGCAGCACACTGCCCACCAGCAACAAGGTATTGGTGGCGCCGGGCAGGAAGCCCGAGTCGGTGATGAAATAGGTGAAGTTTTCCAGCCCGACGAATTGGTTTTCGCCGGGGTAGAGCAAGTTGTAGCGGATCAGCGAAAAGTACAGGGTCATGCCCAGCGGCACGATCATCCACAGCAGCAGCAAGGCTACCGAGGGGCTGACAAGGAACCAGCCGGGGTTGGCCAGGCGGTTTTTGGCGGGTGTATTCATGGTATTCAAGGCCAATACAGAGCAAGAATCGGAGTGCGCTTAAATGTGGGAGCGGGCAAGCCCGCTCCCACATTTACAGTGGAAGGCTCACCTTATTTGGGATACCCGGCCCGCTTCATTTCACGCTCGGTGGTGGTCTGCGCGGCAGTCAGTGCGGCATCCACCGTCTGCTGACCGGTCAACGCGCCCGAGAAGAACTTGCCGACCTGGGTGCCAATCGCCTGGAACTCAGGAATGGTCACCAACTGGATACCGACATACGGCACCGGCTTGAGCGTCGGCTTCGTCGGGTCCGCGACTTTCAGCGATTCCAGGGTCACCTTGGCAAACGGCGCCGCCTTCATGTACTCGTCGCTGTAGGTCGACTTGCGCGTGCCTGGAGGTACGTTGGCGATGCCATCGGTCTTGGCGACCAATGCACCGTACTCCTTGGAGGTCGCCCAACTGGTGAACACCTTGGCAGCGTCTTTGGCCTTGGAACTGGTCGGGATCGCCAGGCTCCAGGAGTACAGCCACGAAGTGCCCTTATCGGTCTTCTCGTGCGGGGCAAAGGTAAAGCCGACATGGTCAGCCACTTTGCTCTGGGTCTTGTCGGTAACGAACGAGCCGGCCACGCTGGCGTCGACCCAGATCGCGCACTTGCCGCTGTTGAACAGCGCCAGGTTTTCGTTGAAACCGTTGCTGGAAGCACCCGGCGGGCCGGATTTCTTCATGTTATCGACGTAGAAGTTCAGCGCGTCTTTCCATTCTGGACCGTTGAATTCCGGCTGCCACTTCTCATCGAACCAGCGCGCACCGTAGCCGTTGGCCAGTGTGGTGATCAGCGCCATGTTTTCACCCCAACCGGCTTTGCCCCGCAGGCACAGGCCGTATTGCTCTTTGGTCTTGTCGGTGAGTTTGCTGGCGAATTCGCCGATCTGTGTCCAGGTCGGGTGCTCGGGCATGGTCAGCCCGGCGTCCTTGAACAGATCGGTGCGGTAATAAGTGATCGAGCTTTCAGCGTAGAACGGCAGGGCGTACAGCGAGCCTTTGACGGACAAACCGTCACGCACCGAAGGGAACACATCATCGAGGTCGTAGGACGCCGGCAGATCCTTCATCGGCTCCAGCCAGCCCTTGGCACCCCACAGTGCAGCTTCGTACATGCCGATGGTCAACACGTCAAACTGCCCACCCTGGGTGGCGATATCGGTGGTCAGGCGTTGGCGCAGCACGTTTTCTTCGAGCACCACCCAGTTCAGCTTGATCTCCGGATGCTCGGCCTCGAAGGTTTTCGAGAGCTTTTGCATGCGGATCATGTCGCTGTTGTTGACGGTGGCAATGGTCAGGGTTTGCGCGCCAAGGCTGACGGCGCTGAGGGTCATGCAAGAAAAGGCAATTAGAGCTTTTGCTGTGAACTTCATCGCGCACTCCATCTCCGCGCCCAGGGGCTACGGAAGGACAGTTATTGTTGTTGTGTCTTCCACGACAGCTGGAAGAGTGTGCGTTGATTACAGCCTTCAAATGGCGTTGTGACAAATCCTTGGGAACACTGCGGCTGATACTTTTTTGCACTGGAGTTGCAGGGTGGGCACGACCACTCAGAGTGGCGCCAACCTGTGAGTTCTGACAGTAGACGCTAAAAGGTCGCAGAGGGTTAATGGGTTGGCACAACCCAACCAGGAGATGTTTATGAACTGTTCTCGCGTAAACCTCAAAAACAACACGCTTTATAAGATCGCATTGGGCGTGGTCATTGCTGTTTCGATTAATGCCTGTACCACAGGACCTCTGGAATTAAGAGAGCCTGCTTGTGTGCGAGAGGGTTATTTTAAAAGTGTCAAACCCGTAGGAGGGTTCCACCGATGCGTATGGAAACCCGATATCCAACGCTACATTCAATACCCTTATACCTGTCCGAGCGGGCTTGAGTTCGATGAGCGTGCACAAGCATGTATAAAGCCCTGACGGCTGCGTCGTGACCTGATTGTTATCGGCGTAAACCAGAAAGTCAGCGGGGATCAGTACTTCTACTGATCCCCGCTTGCATTGACATCAGATGGGATAGGGCGTCTGGACGATGCAAATATCATCCAGATCATAGAGCCCTCCGGTGGTAGGATTTCCGACAGACACTGAGGCCTCAAACGGACCATTCAGATAACCCATTACAACATCGGCGCTCAGCCAGGTATTGATGGCAGTCACATCAAACCGCTTTTTCAATGTGCCCAGTTGAACCTCGACAAAGGTCGGCGCGCCAATGGCGGCAAACTTGCTGATACGATATCTGAGTTTGACCCTGTAGTACCCAGCAGCATTGGGCGCAAAGATTTTCTGCAAACCGACTCCACTGCCCGTTTTGGGGAAGGCGTGCCAGAAGAAGTTGCCGTCTGGGTCGCGACGAATGTCTGCATCAGCGTATTCACTCACCCAGTAATTCATGTTGTCGCTGGTGAACGTCGTGCAGTCGTGGACCATCACGCTTCTTACCGTGTAATGCTTTGACGGGAACTCAATCGCCCGCCACTCATCCCTGACACCGTTTAGCGCCACTTTCAGCTGCAGGGTCAGCAGGCTGCCGTTTCCAAGGTTGTGCAGGTAACTGCTCAACACTGTTTCCAGGTGATAACCCTGGCTGATCCAGGCAGCGTCTACCTCGCCATTGGTCGTACCGTCCAGCAGGGTCAAGTTGAGCGCCTTACCGGCGCGGTCGGTACCGAACAACTTGAGCCACACGGGTTGGTGCTTGGCAATGAATGGCCATATCCCCGCCCGAGCTGTGGCGTTACCGACCGTGTCCAAATCGATTATGCCGGTAGGTGTGGCTTCATCGATCTGGAGCACGGTTTTTTTCAGCTCGGCTTGAGGCAACGGATCAAGATTCACCGTGAGCAAGACAGAGGGCCGTGTATCCGTACCTTTGGTTACCGTATACCTGATCGTGAATTGGGTCCTGGTGCTGCCGATATTGGCGGCAATCAATGCGGCGTCCAGGGGCACATTGGCGGTGCCATCAGTTTCCCCATAGATCGGCCCGATCGTAGCCGAGCCGGCGCCGGCGCTGCCTAGAACTTCCACATAGATCCTGTCGGTGGTGCTCATCGGACTATAGCTCACCCGCAGGTTTGCACCGTATTGTGCATCCAGTGCCGCCAATGTCACCAACGTGCCGGACCCGCTTGCTTTTTCCAAGATGGGTACCGGGTACTGCGCGGGCAAGGCCCTGACGGTGTAGTCGCGTTGCAAAAACCTTACGGCATTGGACAGGTCCGAGCTCCGGTCGAAGGTGACGGCACAGCGCATGCTCAATTGCTTGCCGTCCTTGAGCTTGCGTATTTCAGCAATGGGCGCCAGTGGATGAAGACCGTTCTGCTCGCCGTCCAGTCCCACCAGGTCGCCATAGCTGAAGGCATGGTAGAACTGAGTGTCGTCTGCGTAGGTGCCGAGCAGTTCGAACCACACCCGCTGAAAGTGATGGATGAAGAACCAGGGATCAACCAAAGCGCGTTCGGTGCCCTTCAGGGTGCTGAGGTCGAGTACCGCATCCGACGCATGGCCTTCCAAATAGGCTTTAGGGAATGGCGGTGGTAACAACTCCAGGTTCAACACCTGCGATGGCGTTCTGTGCAGGCCCCGGCTTACGAAGTACTGCACCTGGATAAAGTGCCCCTTCTCCTGGATGTTGGCACCCACTACATCAGGGGCGATGGCGGTGTACACGACCTTCGATGTATTGCCATTCTGGGTTTCGCAATAGGTACCAATTCCCGGGATTCCGCTCCAGCAGGTCTCGACCTGGTCGGTGGGCCGAGATTGCGCAATATTGGCCACGACGGTCGCTCCCCCTGTTGCGGCAACTGCCGCCAGTTGGTCGGGGTAGCGGGTTGCTTCTGCGACTTCCGGTCGTATCAGCGTGAGCGCTTTTCCTACAGTGATAAGCAAAACATCGGAAAAACGTTTCGCGCTGCCATCCGCCGGTTGCAGTGTGTAGCTGAGACGAATTTCCCCATCGTTATTGGCAATGGCATATTTCGCGTCTGCCGGAACCACGACCTGCCTGCCTGCCGTCGATGAGTTCAGTTTTATGTCATCACTGGTGGAACCGTTGCTGGCAGAACCTCTCAAAAACCATTCAAAAATGTCGCCGGGCGCCGTACGCGTTTCGGTCAAGGTCAAGTTGAGCGTGGTGCCAATAATGCTATCAATGTCCAAATTGTTGAACAGGTCTACATATTGCAGTTTCGGTTCGGGCATCGAGCGTACGGCCGCGCCGAAGGTCACTTCCAGAACTTCGGACTTGCGTACCGTCTGAATGCCTGAGCCCATGATCCGCATCCGGCCATCGTTGACGAGGTAGAACACGCTGACCAACCCCAGACCGATGAAACGCGAAAACTGCTCCTGGAGCACTGTGCGCGGGGGCGGAGGTGGCTCTTTCGCGCCAGCCAGCAATTCTTCTTCGTACTCGACCAACCTGTTTGTCGAGTCCAGGGCTTCCATGCGGAAGGTCACGCTCCAGTCAGCGTCATAGGGCGAAAATTCTGGAAAAAAGGCCTGGAAATAGGAGATTGATGGGTCAATAAAACCACCTTCGTTTTTATCGATGGTCATTGCCGGCATCGATCGTTTAACGCCACTCACGGTGACATTCAAGCGCCTGGAAGTGCCGAGGAGGCTGCCAGTGGACGTTTTCAGCTCGTATTCGATCTCCAAGTGACCGCCGATCACGGCTTCTGCGTATTTTTTGTCTACTGGGGTCGTAGCTGACCGATCGATTCGAGCAGCAAATGGCGTGAGAAGTACGGTAGTGCGTCCACCGTCAGAGTCGATTAGGGTCAGTTTCACGTGGATCATGGCGCCAGCGGGTGTAGATACGCCATTTGGCAGCGTTTTAGGAATGACCACTTCGACTTTCAGCGGTTTTTCCCCGTCTTTGTCGTAGTCCAATTCGTCGACCGAATCCTCATTGACGGTGAAGTGCGCTCGGTTGAGCAACAGTTTGTTCAGGTCAGTTTCCACCCTTATGGGCATCGACCACTGCGGTACTTCCCCGGAATAGTTGAACACGATGTCAAAGACCCGGAAGTAAATCACCACCCAGCCACTGCCTCCGGCGATGATGGTTGACTCTGGCACATGCACGACAATCGGCTTGATACCGTCGAGGTGGTCTTGATCAATCTCCAAGAACACTGGGTGACCGTTCCACCACACCTCGATAGTGTCTCCCACCGCCATGTTCGGATAAGGATCAACTGTCAAGTCCACGCCTTGCTTAGCCCGTTCGGGGTCGAGTACACCGTCCACCAGATCAGGCGGTAAATGCATGATCAGCCGCGAGTGATAATAGGGATTGGTGCTGACGCCGCCGGGGCGGTCGGTTTTGACAAGCCAGGTTTGATATGGGGAGATGCTCGGGGTGCCGCTGCCCACTCGCTCCACTTGGCCAAAACACGGATAAATATAGCCCCTCGGTACCAACCCTTCTGGGATCACCAGCGTGACAAAGTTTTTATCCGGATCCAAATCTTCTTGCCTGATGTCACCGGCGGCAATGGCGTAAGTGAAACTGCCCATGAATAACTTGAACGTGTCGCCTTTATTGAAGTTGAACCACTTGCTGAAACGCACGGTAAGCCAGGGCTGCACCAGTCGAATGTTCAAGCCGATATCAGCGCCTGGAATCGGCTGCACTGCGTCGCTGACAAACGGGGAGTCCAGTGGGTCGGCAATGACGGGGGGCCTTGGCCCATGGCGATGGGGCTTGCAGACAGGGCAGGGCAGGTTGGAGGACGTGAGTTTTTTCATAGTGAGCGCTCCTTATGCAGCATAAAGCTGGGTAAGGAAATCACACACCCCTCGGTGTGGCGCGTATAGCTGTCAAAGTTGACAGTAGCGACGGGTGGTCAGGCCAGGTTCTGCTCCGTCAAGCGCTGTACTGCCAACCGACGGTAGTGCGACGGGGTCATGCCCTTGAGCTGCTGGAAGCGCCGATTGAAGTTGGAAATATTGTTGAAGCCCGACTCGAAACACACATCGGTCACGGGCTTTTCGCCATCGGCGAGCAGTTCGCACGACCTGCTGATGCGCAGGCGGTTGACGAATTCAACGAAGGTACGCCCGGTGGCCTGCTTGAACACCCTGGAAAAATAGGTGGGTTTCATCCCCAGATAATCTGCCACTTCTTCCAGCGGCAATTCGCGCGCGTAGTGGGCAAAGATGTAGTCCACCGCGCGGTTGGTGCGGTCGATGCTGTGCTCGTCGGCCAGTTGTGGCGTGGTCACTCCGGACAGTAGCTGGTAGTCCTCGCACGCGTTCAGCACCTCCAGCAGGATAAAGAAGTGCCCCAGGCGCGCCATGCCTTGGGCGTCCTCAATGCGTTGCATCAAGGTCATCGCCTGGGCAATCGTGCGCTTGCAGCGAAACTCTATGCCGTACTGCGCGCGCTCCAGCAACGGCGCCAGGCTCTTTAACTCGGTAAAAATGTGGCTGCCGTGCTCGAACAACTCATCGGTGAAGTTCACCAGCATGTCGCGCTTGGGTACCACCTCGTCTTCTTCCACCTGGCTGATCCAGTTATGGGGCAGGTTGGGGCCAGTGAGAAACAGGCTTTCCGGGTAGAAGTTGCCGATGTAGTCGCCGATAAACACCTTGCCGGAACTGGCAACGATCAGGTGCAGCTCGTATTCCTTGTGGAAGTGCCAGCGCACCAGCGGGCAGGGAAAACCGTGCTGGCGATAGATGATGGACAGGCCGTTGTGGTCGTCCATCAGTTCGTAGGAAGGGTCGGTGATACGCGTTGCTCGGGTCATGCTGCCGTCGCTTTATTGTGGTTGCTGCGTAGGATAATGCCCCGTTGCGCGTCACCTCGCCAGCGCGAGTGTTTATACGACGCGGTTTTTCGCCTCGATCCACTGGGACATGTACTGCGTACTTTTATGGGCGTGGTGGCGCAGCATGCTGCCGGTGAAGTTGTCGCGGCGGTGGGCGTTTAGCGTGCTGCGGCACTGCTCCAGGCAAGCCACCAGTGCAGGGCCATGGATGTTCTGGTCATAGCGGCGGGCCAACAGATGGCGGCCGTTTTCCTGGGCCTGGGTCCAGCGTTTGCGGTCCTGGTAGAGCGCTACCGCAGCCGCGGCCATGGCCTGTGCGCTGTGTTCGATCACGCCCGGCCAGGGTTGCTCGTCGCCCATGGCCTCGGCGCCGATGGGCGTGGTGATATTCGGTGTGCCGCAGAGCATCGCGTCCGCCAGCTTGCCCTTGATGCCGGCGCCGAAGCGCAAGGGCGCCAGGCAGATACGCGCGGCGGTCATGACTTGCAGGGCATCTTCGGCCCAGTTCATCACATGAAAGCCCTGAGCCGGGTTGTGCAAGGCGGTGGCTTTGGGCGGCGTGTAGGCACCGTAGATATGCAGCTGCGCGCCCGGCAATTGCTGGCGGATCAACGGCCACAGGCTGTTTTTCATCCATAACACCGCATCCCAGTTGGGCGCGTGGCGGAAGTTGCCGATGCTGAGGAAGTGCGCGCGGTCTTCAAACGGTGCGAACGGTTCGGACGGTGGCTCCAGCATCAGTGGGCACCAGTGGAGCAGGGCGGCCGGCACCTTGAAGTGCTCGGTGAGCAGGCGGATTTCCACATCCGAGATCATCAGGCTGATATCGCAGCGGTAGATCGCCGCGATTTCGCGTTTGGCCAGGTCGGTGTCGGCCATCAGCTGGAACTCGGCCTGCAGCGCGGGGGAGAACAGTGCGCTGAAATCGTCGCTGTCGGGGTGCACCTTCAGGTGATCCTTGAAACGCTGGTGACGGGCGTCGCGCAGGCTCTGCAGGTCGGAGGTTTCCAGGACGCGCAGGGCGTTGGGGCAGCATTTCTCGACGCGCCAGCCGAACTGTTCCTCCATCATGAAACGGTCGAACAGCACGATGTCCGGGGCCAGTTCGTGGATAAAGTCGTCGAAACTGCTGTTATTGAGTTCGATGGTGCACTCGGCGATGCCCAGCGCAGGCAAGTCGGCCTTGTGTTCGCCAACAGTGGCGGGGCTGCTGAAGGTGATGTCCCAACCTTGTGTAAGAAAGCTCTCAAGGATTTGCATCATATGCCCGCCTGCGGCCGAGGAACGGGGTTCCGGCCAGACGTATCCAATGACCAGGACTTTGGTGGCAGGGGCATTCATCGACATCGTTTTCCTTGAGGGGCAGGACGCAAAGCGCGCAATTAAACCATAACCTACGGCATGACAATTTATGTTTGGCGGTAGGTAGCCAACGTACTTTGTGGTTAACTTCGGCCTCTCGAATTCGTTAAACCCAAATCAGCATAAGGATTCCGTTCATGGCTCAAGTCACCCTTCGTGGTAACCCTGTCCAGGTTGAAGGCGAATTGCCGAAAACCGGTTCCACCGCTCCTGAGTTCAGCCTTGTTGCTGTCGACCTGTCGGAAGCGTCCCTGGAAACTTTCGCTGGCAAGCGCAAGGTTCTGAACATCTTCCCAAGCGTTGACACCCCGACCTGCGCCACTTCGGTACGCAAGTTCAACGCCCAGGCCAACGACCTGAGCAACACCGTGGTGCTGTGCATCTCCTCTGACCTGCCGTTTGCCCAGAAGCGTTTCTGCGGCACCGAAGGCCTGGACAATGTGCTGAGCCTGTCGGACTTCCGCAACGCCGACTTCGCAGTGGACTACGGCGTTTCCCTCGCCGACGGCCCTCTGCAAGGCCTGACCGCCCGCGCCGTAGTGGTGCTGGACGAGAACAACAACGTGCTGCACAGCGAACTGGTGCCAGAAATCGGCCAAGAGCCGAACTACGAAGCAGCCCTGGCTGTTTTGAAGTAACTGTTTCGGTACGTTACTGTCGTTTTGCAGTAACACGCTTGATGCATGATTGCGGCCTGGCCTAGTCCAGGCCGTTTTTATTTGTGGTTCAGATGCTTAGCGAAACGGTCGATGAACTAAGGTCAGAAGTTAAAAGTTGTAAGCCCAAGGTAAATAGCCGGTAAAGGCGCTTTTCTAAATGCGCCCCAGTGCTTATCTTTCAGCCTCCCAAAGAAGAAGCTCTCGCGCCCAATGGTTGATCACTCCATGCAATCCTCCCCCCGTAAGTCCCGCCGCTGGCTGTTCGCCCTGCTTGTGCTGGTGGTTGTCGCCGGCCTGTGCTGGAAATTCTGGCCCGGCAGCCACAAGGATGCTGCGCAGGCGCCCGCCGGACGCGCCGGCAAGTCGGGGATGATGCGCCCAGGCTTCGGTGGCTCCACCGGCCCGGTGCCGGTGCGTGTGGCGCCTGCGGTGCTGGGTGAGTTCCCGGTGTACTACAAGGCGCTGGGTACGGTGACCGCGCTCAACACCATCAATGTACGCAGCCGGGTGGGCGGCGAGTTGGTGAAGATCGCCTTCGAAGAAGGCCAGATGGTCAAGGCTGGCGACCTGCTCGCAGAAATCGACCCACGCAGCTACCAGAACGCTTTGCTCCAGGCGCAGGGTACGCTGATGCAGAACCAGGCCCAGCTTAAAAATGCCCAGGTCGACGTGCAGCGTTACCGCGACCTGTACGCCCAGGACAGCATCGCCAAGCAGACCCTGGACACCGCTGAAGCGCTGGTCCTGCAATACCAGGGCACGGTCAAGACCAACCAGGGCGCGGTGGATGACGCCAAGCTCAACCTCGAATTCACCAAGATCCGTGCGCCGATCAGCGGCCGTGTCGGCCTGCGGCAAGTGGACGTGGGCAACCTGGTGGCGGCCAACGACACCACGTACCTGGCCGTGATCACTCAGACCCAGCCGATCAGCGTGGCCTTCACCCTGCCGGAAAATACCCTGGAAACCGTACTCACTCGTTACCACGCCGGCAACAAGCTGCCCGTGGAAGCCTGGGACCGTGGCGATGTGAAGCAACAGGCCGTCGGCGTGCTGCAGAGCCTGGACAACCAGATCGACGTCACCACGGGCACCCTGAAATTCAAGGCGCGTTTCGATAACAAGGACCAGGCACTGTTCCCCAACCAGTTCGTCAATGTGCACCTGCTGGCCGACACCCTGCATAACGTGGTGCTGGCGCCGTCGGCGGCGATCCAGTTCGGCAACACCGGTACTTTCGTCTACGTGCTCGACGGCGACAAGAAGGTCAAGGTGCAGCCGCTGGTAGTCGGTGATACCGACGGCGACAACACCGTGATCAAGGAAGGCCTCAAGGCCGGCGACCGCGTGGTGCTGGAAGGCACCGACCGCTTGAAGGACGGCAGCGAAATCGAAGTGGTCAACGACAGCAGCGAAGTGCCGACCACCCCGACTGAACACCTGCAAGGCAAGCCAGCGGCGAAAGGGGAGACCGGCACCACCGCCGGCAAGGCGCAAAAGGTCGGTTCATGAACCTGTCGCGGCTGTTTATCCTTCGCCCGGTCGCCACCACGCTGAGCATGCTGGCCATTGTGTTGGCCGGTATCATCGCTTATCGCCTGTTGCCGGTGTCGGCGTTGCCCCAGGTGGATTACCCGACCATCCGCGTGATGACCCTGTACCCCGGCGCCAGCCCGGATGTAATGACCAGTGCGGTCACCGCGCCGCTGGAGCGCCAATTCGGGCAAATGCCCGGCCTTACGCAGATGGCCTCCACCAGTTCCGGCGGGGCGTCCGTGCTGACCCTGCGTTTCAACCTCGACATCAATATGGATGTCGCCGAGCAGCAGGTGCAGGCCGCGATCAACGCCGCGACCAACCTGTTGCCCAAGGACTTGCCGGCGCCGCCGGTGTACAACAAGGTCAACCCGGCTGATACCCCGGTGCTGACCCTGGCAATCACCTCAAAGACCATGCTGCTGCCCAAGCTCAATGACCTGGTCGACACGCGCATGGCGCAGAAAATCGCACAGATCAGCGGCGTCGGCATGGTCAGCATCGCTGGAGGCCAGCGCCAGGCCGTGCGCATCAAGGTCAACCCGGAGGCCCTGGCGGCCAATGGTTTGAACCTGTCCGACGTGCGCACCCTGATCGCCGCGTCCAACGTCAACCAGCCCAAGGGCAACTTTGACGGCCCCACCCGCGTGTCGATGCTCGACGCCAACGACCAGTTGGTCACGCCCCAGCAATACGCCGAACTGATCCTCGCCTACAACAATGGCGCGCCGCTGCGCCTGAAAGACGTGGCCCAGATCGTCGACGGCGCCGAAAACGAACGCCTCGCCGCCTGGGCCAATGAAAACCAGGCCGTGCTGCTGAATATCCAGCGCCAGCCAGGCGCCAACGTGATCGAGGTGGTGGATCGCATCAAGGCATTGCTGCCAAGCATCACCGACAACTTGCCCGCCGGCCTCGACGTGACGGTGCTAACCGACCGCACCCAGACCATCCGCGCCTCGGTCAAGGACGTGCAACACGAATTGCTCATCGCCATTGCCCTGGTGGTGATGGTGACGTTCCTGTTCCTGCGCCGGGTCAGCGCCACGATCATTCCGTCCATCGCCGTGCCGCTGTCCCTGGTGGGCACCTTTGGCGTGATGTACCTGGCGGGGTTCTCCATCAACAACCTCACGCTGATGGCCCTGACCATCGCCACCGGGTTTGTGGTGGACGATGCCATCGTGATGCTGGAGAACATTTCCCGTTACATCGAAGAAGGCGAAACCCCGCTGGCCGCCGCGCTCAAGGGCGCCAAGCAGATCGGCTTCACCCTGATTTCCCTGACGCTGTCGCTGATCGCGGTACTGATTCCGCTGCTGTTCATGGCTGACGTGGTCGGGCGCCTGTTCCGAGAGTTCGCCATCACCCTGGCGGTGGCGATCCTGATTTCCCTGGTGGTGTCCCTGACCCTCACGCCCATGATGTGTGCGCGTTTGCTCAAGCGTGAGCCGAAGGAAGAGGAACAAAGCCGCTTCTACAAGGCCAGCGGCGCCTGGATCGATTGGTTGATCGCGCGTTACGGAAGCATGCTGCAGTGGGTACTCAAGCACCAACCGCTGACCCTGCTGGTGGCCATCGCCACCTTGGGCCTCACCGTGTTCCTGTACCTGATCGTACCCAAGGGCTTCTTCCCGGTGCAGGACACCGGTGTGATCCAGGGCATTTCCGAAGCGCCGCAGTCGATCTCCTTCGCGGCCATGAGCCAGCGCCAGCAGGAATTGGCCAAGATCATCCTGGCCGATCCGGCGGTGGAAAGCCTGTCTTCCTACATTGGTGTGGACGGCGATAACGCCACTCTCAACAGCGGGCGCTTGCTGATCAACCTCAAGGCCCACGGCCAGCGTGACTTGAGCGCGGCCCAGGTGATCACGCGTTTGCAGCCGGAAATCGACAAGCTGGTGGGGATCCGCCTGTTTATGCAGCCGGTACAGGACCTGACCATCGAAGACCGTGTGAGCCGTACCCAGTACCAGTTCAGCATGTCGTCGCCGGACGCCGAGTTGCTGGCATTGTGGAGTGACAAACTGGTCCACGCGTTGAGCCAGTTGCCCGAACTCACTGACGTCGCCAGTGACCTGCAGGACAAGGGCTTGCAGGTGTACCTGGTGATCGACCGCGACGCGGCGTCGCGCCTGGGCGTCAGCGTATCGACCATCACCGACGCGTTGTATGACGCCTTCGGCCAGCGGCAGATCTCCACCATCTACACCCAGGCCAGCCAGTACCGCGTGGTGTTGCAGGCCCAGTCCGGCGAGACCCTCGGCCCGGACGCGCTGAACCAGATCCACGTGAAAACCACCGACGGCGGCCAGGTGCGCTTGTCCAGCCTCGCCCGCGTGGAGCAGCGCCAGGCGCAATTGGCGATTGCGCATATCGGCCAGTTCCCGGCAGTGATGATGTCGTTCAACCTGGCCCCTGGCGTGGCGCTGGGCAAAGGTGTGGAGCTGATCAACCAGACCCAGAAAGACATCGGCATGCCGGTGGGCGTTCAGACTCAGTTCCAGGGCGCGGCCCAGGCCTTCGAAGCCTCGCTGTCGAGCACTTTGCTGCTGATCCTGGCGGCGGTGGTCACCATGTATATCGTGCTGGGTGTGCTCTACGAGAGCTATATCCACCCGATCACCATTCTCTCGACCTTGCCATCGGCGGCGGTAGGGGCCTTGCTGGCGTTGCTGCTCAGCGGCAATGACCTGGGCATGATCGCGATCATCGGCATCATCTTGCTGATCGGTATCGTCAAGAAGAACGCGATCATGATGATCGACTTCGCCCTCGATGCCGAACGCAACCAGGGCCTTGACCCGCAGACCGCGATCTACCAGGCGGCGCTGCTGCGCTTCCGGCCGATTCTGATGACCACCCTGGCCGCACTGTTCGGCGCGGTGCCGCTGATGCTGGCCACCGGTTCCGGCGCGGAACTGCGCCAACCGTTGGGCCTGGTAATGGTCGGTGGCCTGCTGGTGAGCCAGGTGCTCACCCTGTTCACCACGCCGGTGATCTACCTGTATTTCGACCGCCTCGGCCGCCGCTGGCGCAAAGAGCCGCAAAGCCTGGAGCCGGTCGAGTCATGAACCTGTCCGGACCTTTCATCCGTCGACCGGTCGCGACCATGCTGCTGAGCCTGGCGATCCTGTTGCTCGGCGGCGTCAGTTTCAACCTGTTGCCGGTGTCGCCGCTGCCGCAGATCGACTTCCCGGTGATCGTGGTGTCGGCCAGCTTGCCCGGCGCCAGCCCCGAGGTGATGGCATCCACGGTGGCGACGCCGCTGGAGCGCTCGTTCGGCGCGATTGCCGGCATCACCACCATGAGCAGTTCGTCGAGCCAGGGCTCTACGCGGGTGATCCTGGCGTTCGACTCCGACCGTGATATCAACGGCGCGGCGCGGGAAGTGCAGGCGGCGATCAATGCCTCGCGCAACCTGCTGCCCAGCGGTATGCGCAGCATGCCCACCTACAAGAAGATCAACCCGTCCCAGGCGCCGATCATGGTGCTGTCGCTGACCTCGGATGTGTTGCAGAAGGGCCAGCTGTACGACCTGGCCTCGACCATTCTGTCGCAGAGCCTGTCCCAGGTGCCCGGCGTTGGGGAAGTGCAGATTGGCGGTAGTTCCCTGCCGGCGGTGCGCATCGAGCTTGAACCCAAGGCCCTCGACCAGTACGGCGTGGCCCTTGACGATGTACGCAACACCATCGCCAACGCTAACCAGCGTCGGCCCAAGGGTTCCCTGGAAGACAGCCAGCGCAACTGGCAGATCCAGGCCAATGACCAGTTGGAAAAGGCCAAGGACTACGAGCCGCTGCTGATCCGCTACCAGAACGGCGCGGCCCTGCGCCTGGGCGACGTGGCCAAGATCAGTGACGGCGTGGAAGACCGCTACAACAGCGGTTTCTTCAACAACGAACCGGCGGTGCTGCTGGTGATCAACCGCCAGTCTGGCGCCAACATCATCGAGACGGTCCGGCAGATCAAGGCGCAGTTACCGGCGTTGCAGGCGGTGCTGCCGTCCAGCGTCAAGCTGAGCCTGGCCATGGACCGCTCGCCGGTGATCACCGCGACCTTGCACGAAGCCGAGATGACCTTGCTGATTGCCGTGGGCCTGGTGATCCTGGTGGTGTACCTGTTTCTGGGCAACTTCCGCGCCTCGCTGATCCCCACCCTGGCGGTGCCGGTGTCACTGGTGGGCACTTTTGCGGTGATGTACCTGTACGGGTTCTCGCTGAACAACTTCTCGTTGATGGCGTTGATCCTGGCCACTGGGTTGGTGGTGGACGATGCCATCGTGGTGCTGGAAAACATTTCCCGGCATATCGACGAAGGCGTGCCTCCGATGAAGGCGGCGTACCTGGGCGCCAAAGAAGTCGGCTTCACCTTGCTGTCGATGAACGTGTCGCTGGTGGCGGTGTTCCTCTCTATCCTGTTCATGGGCGGGATTGTCACCAACCTGTTCCGCGAATTTTCCATCACCTTGTCGGCCGCGATCATTGTGTCGCTGATTGTTTCGCTGACCCTGACCCCGATGCTCTGTGCGCGCTGGCTCAAGCCGCATGTGAAGGGCGAGATGACCGGGCTGCAGCGCTGGAGCCAGAAGGTCAACGACCGCATGGTGGCCGGCTACGCCACCAGCCTGGACTGGGTATTGCGCCATCGGCGCCTGACCTTGCTCAGCCTGTTGCTGACCATCGGCATGAATGTGGCGTTGTACGTGGTGGTGCCGAAGACCTTCATGCCCCAGCAGGACACTGGCCAGTTGATCGGTTTTGTGCGCGGTGATGACGGCCTGTCGTTCAGCGTGATGCAGCCGAAGATGGAAACCTTCCGCAAGGCAGTACTCAAGGACCCGGCGGTACTCAGCGTGGCCGGCTTTATCGGCGGCAACAACGGCACCAACAATGCGGTGATGCTGGTTCGCTTGAAGCCCATCAGCGAGCGCAAGATTTCCGCCCAGGCGGTGATCGAGCGTCTGCGCAAGGATGTGCCGCTGGTGCCGGGCGGGCGGTTGTTCCTGATGGCCGACCAGGACCTGCAATTCGGCGGCAGTCGCGACCAGACCAGCGCGCAGTATTCCTACATCCTGCAAAGCGGCGACCTGGCGGCCTTGCGCCTGTGGTACCCGAAAGTGGTGGCGGCCTTGCGCGAGCTGCCGGAACTCACTGCCATCGACGCCCGTGAAGGCCGGGGTGCGGCGCAGGTCACGCTGATTGTCGACCGCGACCAGGCCAAGCGCCTGGGCATCGACATGAACATGGTCACGGCGGTGCTCAACAACGCCTACAGCCAGCGGCAGATTTCCACCATCTATGACAGCCTCAACCAGTACCAGGTGGTGATGGAGGTCAATCCCAAATACGCCCAGGACCCGATCACCCTCAACCAGATGCAAGTGATCACCTCCACGGGTGCGCGGGTGCCGCTGTCGACCATTGCCCATTATGAGAACAGCCTGGCCGACGACCGCGTCAGCCACGAAGGCCAGTTCGCCTCGGAGAACATCGCCTTCGACATGGCGCCCGGCGTGACGGTGGAGCAGGGCACGGCAGCCATCGAGCGGGCGATTGCCAAGGTCGGCTTGCCCGAAGACGTGATCGCCAAGATGGCCGGTACCGCCGATGCCTTTGCAGCCACGCAGAAAGGCCAGCCGTTCATGATCCTTGGCGCGCTGGTGGCGGTGTACCTGGTGCTGGGCATTCTGTATGAAAGCTATATTCACCCGCTGACCATTCTCTCGACCCTGCCGTCGGCCGGTGTCGGCGCCATGCTCGCGATCTACCTGACCGGTGGCGAGTTCAGCCTGATCTCCTTGCTGGGCTTGTTCCTGCTGATCGGCGTGGTGAAGAAAAACGCGATCCTGATGATCGACTTGGCCTTGCAGCTGGAGCGCCACGACGGCATGAGCCCGCTGGAATCAATTCGCAGCGCCTGCCTGTTGCGTTTGCGCCCGATCCTGATGACCACCCTGGCGGCCATCCTCGGCGCCTTGCCGTTGCTGCTGGGCGCGGGCGATGGTGCGGAAATGCGCCGTCCGTTGGGCCTGACGATTATCGGCGGTTTGGTGTTCAGCCAGATCCTGACCCTCTACACCACCCCGGTGGTCTACCTCTATCTCGACCGCGCTCGCCATCGCTTCAATAAATGGCGCGGTGTGCGTACCGATGCTGCCCTGGACACTGCGCTATGACCGATTCAATCAACGCCAATGCACCGCAGTCCCCTATAGGAGCCGGCTTGCCGGCGAAAAACTCGCCGTCACCGCGTACTTTCAGGCAGGGCGCGTTTTCGTTGACGACCTTCGCGAGCAAGCTCGCTCCTACAATGGGATTGGCGTTATTGCTCAGTGCTTGCGCTATTGGCCCCGACTACAAACGCCCGGAAGTCGTCGAACCGGTCCAGTACAAAGAAGCCCAAGGCTGGCGCCAAGCCACGCCCAGCGACTCCCTGGCCCGTGGCGCCTGGTGGGAGCTTTACGGTGACCGCCAGCTCAATGACCTGGTGGTACGCCTGAACACGTCCAACCAAACTGTGGCCCAGGCCGAAGCGCGCTTCCGTCAGGCCCAGGCGCTGGTGCGCAGCTCCCGTGGGGCGTTTTACCCCACCGTTGACCTGAGCGCCGGGAAAACCCGCGCCAGCCAGGGCACCGGTAGCAGTAACGCAAGCCTGAGCAGTTCCAGCAGCGGTATCCGCGACACCCTCAATGCCCAGTTGGGCGTGAGTTGGGAAGCGGATATCTGGGGCAAATTGCGCCGAGGCCTGGAAGCCAACGAAGCCAGCGCTGAAGCCAGCTCGGCGGACCTGGCGGCGATGCGCCTGAGCCAGCAGTCCGAACTGGTGCAGAGCTACCTGCAACTGCGCGTCATGGATGAACAGACGCGCTTGCTGCAAGCCACGCTGGAAACCTATCAGCGCTCCCTGCAAATGACCGAAAACCAGTACCGTGCAGGGGTTTCCGGCAAGGACGCGGTGGCCCAGGCACAAACCCAGCTCAAGACCACCCAGGCCAGCCTGATCGACCTGATCTGGCAGCGCGCCCAACTGGAAAACGCGATTGCCGTGTTGATCGGCGAGGCACCGGCCAACTTCAACCTGGCGGTGAGCAAGGACATCCCGGCATTGCCGCAGATTCCGGTAAGCCTGCCGTCGCAATTGCTGGAGCGCCGCCCCGACATCGCCTCGGCCGAACGCTCGGTGATCGCCGCCAACGCCAATATCGGCGTGGCCAAGGCCGCCTACTACCCGGACTTGAGCCTGAGCCTGGCCGGTGGTTACTCCAGCAGCACTTATGCCGACTGGATCAGCCTGCCGAACCGCTTCTGGTCGGTGGGGCCAAAACTGGCCATGACGCTGTTTGACGGCGGCCAGCGTTCGGCGGAAGTCGACCGCACCGTGGCCAGCTACGACGAGACCGTCGCCAAGTACCGCCAGACCGTGCTGGATGGGTTCCGTGAAGTGGAAAACTACATGGTGCAGCTCAAGGTGCTGGAAGACGAGGCGGTGGTGAGCAATGAAGCACTCGACGCCGCCCGTGAGTCGTTGCGCCTGACGCAGAACCAGTACAAGGCGGGTCTGATTGCCTACCTGGATGTGGTCACCACGCAAGCGACCGCACTGAGCAACGAGCGCACGGTGTTGACCCTTTTGCAGACGCGCCTGGTGGCCAGTGTGCAATTGATCGCGGCATTGGGCGGTGGTTGGGACGGGCAGACACCGATTGCCGAGAAGGACTGATTTTGGCGGGATGTGCAGCCAGTTGATTGACGTCAAAATGCCACTAATGGCCCTCTGATAATTAATCAACTGCTCAAGAATTATTCTCGCTACAATCGCCCGCTTTGCCACCTGGCACGGGCTTCTCACGCCCGCTGCGCACGAGAAGTCCCATGCTCATCGGTAGTTATTCACCCTCGCTGGTCGTGATCTCGCTGTTTGTCGCGATCCTCGCTTCCTACACCGCTTTGGACCTTTCCGGTCGCATTGCTACCGCCAAAGACCGTGCCGTTTATTTGTGGATCGCCGGCGGCGCCATGGCGATGGGCGTGGGGGTGTGGTCGATGCACTTCATCGGCATGCTGGCGCTGCGCTTGCCGTTTGCCCTGGGATTCGATCTGGGCATCACGGCGCTGTCGTTGTTGATCGCGGTGTTGTCCAGCGGCTTTGCCTTGTGGCTGATCAGCCAGCCGCGTTTGCCCGCCTGGCAACTGGGGTTTGGCGCGCTGGTCATGGGCACCGGCATCGCGTGCATGCATTACACCGGCATGGCCGCCATGCGTATGACCCCAGGCATCGACTATGACCCCACCTTGTTTGGCGCGTCGTTGCTGATCGCGGTGGTCGCGTCTGGCGCTGCGCTGTGGATCGCCCACAATCTGCGCCGTAACACCCCGTACGTGCGCCTTTTACGGGGGGGCGCAGCGGTGGTGATGGGCTTTGCCATCGTCGGCATGCATTACACCGGCATGGCCGCCGCACGTTTTGCCGATGAGAGTTTCTGCGGCGCAGCACTGAACGGCTTGAGCGGCAAGGGCCTGGATAACCTGGTATTGGTCACGACCCTGGCGGTACTGGCTATCGCCTTGCTCACCTCGTTGCTCGACGCACGCCTGGAAGCACGTACGGCGGTGCTGGCCGATTCCCTCACCCAAGCCAACCAGGAACTGACCCATCTGGCCCTGCACGACATGCTCACCGGCCTGCCCAACCGTACGTTGCTTGCGGACCGCATTCAGCAAGCCATGCAGGCCGTAAAAGAGCAGGGCGGTTGCTTCGCGCTGATGTTTATCGACCTCGATGGCTTCAAGCCCGTCAACGATGCGTTTGGTCACCATATGGGTGACCAATTGCTGCGCGAAGTCGGCCTGCGCCTGCGCGAAGACTTGCGCAGCCAGGACACCTTGGCGCGGATCGGCGGCGACGAGTTTGTGTTGCTGGTGCAACTGACCCAGCCGGACGATGCCCTGGGCCTTGCCGAACGCCAAGTGATCCTGATCAACCGCGCCTTCCAGGTGGCCGAGCATGAGTTGAAGATCTCCGCCAGTGTCGGCATCGCGATGTTCCCGGGCAACGGCAACAACCCCCAGGAACTGTTGATGAACGCCGACGCCGCGATGTACCACGCCAAGGGTATGGGCAAGAATGGCTACAGCTTCTTTGATGTGTCGATGAACACCAACGCACGCAAGCAATTGCAGCTGTTGCAGGACTTGCGCAATGCTGTGGAACAGGAGCAATTTCGCCTCTACTACCAGCCCAAGTTCGACGCCGTCAGCGGCATCCCGGTCGGCGCCGAAGCCTTGCTACGCTGGGAACACCCGCAGCAGGGGTTGCTGCTGCCGGCGACGTTTATCGAACTGGCGGAAAAAACCGGGTTGATCATTCCCATCGGCGAATGGGTACTCAACGAAGCCTGCCGCCAGATGAGCCTGTGGTACGTTCAGGGCTACGAAGATTGGCGCATTGCGGTAAACCTGTCGGCCTTGCAGTTCTGCCACGCCGGGCTGGTCAAGAGCGTGGCGGCGGCTCTGGAGCGACACCAATTGCCGGCCAACAGCCTGACCCTGGAAATCACCGAAACCACAGCCATGAGCGACGCCGACGCGAGCATGACGGTGTTGCAGCAGCTGTCGGACATGGGCGTCGACTTGTCCATCGACGACTTCGGCACCGGCTACTCCAGCCTGATGTACCTCAAGCGCCTGCCGGCCAACGAGCTGAAGATCGACCGGGGCTTTGTGCGTGACCTGGAACACGACAGCGACGACGCAGCCATCGTCTCGGCCATCGTCGCCCTTGGCCAGGCCTTGGGATTACGGATTGTTGCCGAGGGTGTCGAGACGGATGTGCAGCAGAATTTCCTGACACGGCTTGGGTGCAATTCCCTTCAGGGTTACCTGCTGGGTCACCCGTTGCCGGCGGAAGGCTTTATGGCGGATATCCAACGCGCCGAAGAGGCCGTTGCGCCTGACAAAAGCCGTGCGTGACAGGTATTCTTGGATCCAACCCTAAACATCAGGTTGAATCAGGAGACCGCACGCATGGACAAAGTCGTCATCATCACCGGGGGCAGTCGTGGGATTGGCGCCGAGACGGCCTTGCTGGCCGCTCGCCAGGGCTATCGTATCTGCATCAACTACCAGTCCGACGAAGCGGCGGCCCACCGCGTGCTCGAACAGGTGCGTGCACTGGGCGCCCAGGCCATTGCCGTGCGGGCGGATGTGAGTATCGAGGACGAAGTGATCGCGCTGTTCCACCGGGTGGACGCCGAACTGGGTCGTGTCACCGCACTGGTCAACAATGCGGGCACGGTGGGGCACAAGTCTCGCGTTGACGAGATGTCCGAATTCCGCATCCTGAAAATCATCAAGACCAACGTGCTCGGCCCGATCCTGTGCGCCAAGCATGCGGTGCTGCGCATGTCGCCCAAACATGGCGGGCAGGGCGGCAGTATCGTCAACGTGTCGTCAGTGGCGGCGCGCCTGGGGTCGCCGGGTGAGTATGTCGACTACGCCGCGTCCAAAGGCGCACTCGACACCTTCACCATTGGGTTGTCGAAAGAGGTGGCGGGTGAAGGCATTCGCGTCAACGCGGTGCGCCCTGGCTATATCTTCACCGACTTCCACGCCTTGAGCGGCGACCCGGACCGCGTCAGCAAGTTGGAGTCCGGTATTCCCATGGCCCGTGGCGGGCGCCCGGATGAGGTGGCAGAGGCGATTATCTGGTTGCTGTCGGATAAGGCTTCGTACGCGACCGGGACGTTCCTCGATCTGGGCGGTGGGCGTTAAGCGCCCGCTTTTCAGGTCCGTAGATGGCGCAGCGCGTCGTACCCTTTACGGGAAAATGCCTGGAGCAGGCTGGCTTCCGAATTATCGAGGGTGCTGTAGCCATCACTGGCGACCCCGTCGACCTTTCCGTTACGGCTATGGCTGGCATTCAACTGGCGGTCGTCCAGGTTGTCCAGAAAACGCAATACCTTGTTCAGGTCGTAGGCCGCATTGGCCCTGGCGTCCGGTTCCGGGTTGGCGGTGGTCCAGTCACCGACCTGCATCTTCAGCTCATCCAGTAAGTGGTCATGATCGCGGTTTTCGAGAAAGTGCTGTAGTACAGGGCTTTGCTCGATGATTCTGTCTGCCGATCGATGATCGCCAGCGGGGCGGCCCATGGGGCCTGTCATCTCGCGCACTTGTTGTTGTTCGGCTGCACGCATGTAGTGGGGTGGAGCAGGTAGCTGTCCAGGAGTGGTAGAGGCGGGCATGTGCATATGAAATCTCCAGGCGGTATTCGGCAAGGCGCATGTCCAGGCGTGGTGCATGCGCTTTTTTATGTGGCGCCTGGTGGCGTGGGGTTCCGGCTCAAAACGACCGAACAATGCGCCCCAATGTTTCCATGGCTTTTTCCGACGCCTCGGTCCACGGGCTGCCGTAGTTCAAGCGAATGCAGTTCCGAAAGCGCTGGGTGGCCGAGAAGATCGGCCCCGGCGCGATACTGATGCCCTGCGCCAACGCCATCTGGAACAACTTCAACGAATCCGTCTGCTCCGGCAGTTCCAGCCACAGGAAATACCCGCCGGCCGGTTGGCTGACCCGCGTCTGCGCAGGGAAATAGCGGGCGATAGCGGCCAGCATGGCGCTTTGCTGCTCCTCCAGGGCATAGCGCAGTTTGCGCAGGTGCCGGTCATAGCCGCCGTGCTGCAAGTAATCGGCAATCGCCGCCTGGGCCGGCATTGACGGGCAGAGCGAGGTCATCAGCTTCAGGCGTTCAATCTTCTGCGCAAAACGTCCGGCCGCCACCCAACCCACGCGATAACCGGGGGCCAAGCTTTTGGCGAAGGAGCCGCAATGCATCACCAGGCCTTCGGTGTCGAAGGCCTTGGCGGGTTTCGGCGCCTGTTGGCCGTAATACAGTTCGGCGTACACATCGTCCTCGATCAGCGGCACCTGATGTCCGCGCAGCAGTTCCACCAGCGCCTGTTTCTTGGCTTCCGGCAGGGTCGCGCCCATGGGGTTCTGGAAGCTGGTCATGGTCCAGCAGGCCTTGATCGGGTAGCGCTCCAGGGTTTGTGCGAGGGCGTTGAGGTCGATGCCATCGCGCGGGTGCACGGGGATTTCCACGGCCTTGAGTTTCAAGCGCTCCAGCACTTGCAGGCAGGCGTAGAACGCCGGGGCTTCGATTGCCACCAGGTCACCCGGTTCGGTGACGGCTTGCAGGCACAGGTTCAACGCTTCCAAGGCGCCGTTGGTGATCAGCAGTTCTTCCATGGGTAGCATCAGGCCGCCGACCATGTAGCGCAGGGCGATCTGCCGACGCAGTTGCGGGTTGCCCGGCGACATGTCGGTGACCACCAGGCGCGGGTCCATTTCGCGGCTGGCGCTGGCCAGGGAGCGGGCCAGGCGTGGCAGCGGGAACAGCATGGGGCTGGGGAACGCCGAGCCGAAGGGTACGGTGTTCGGGTCTTTGATTGAGTCGAGTACCGAGAACACCAGTTCGCTCACGTCCACTTCGGTGGACTCGTGCACCTGCTCGCTCACCACCGGCTCGGAAAACGGACTGGGCGCATGGGTGTTGACGAAGTAACCCGAACGCGGCCGCGCGCGAATCAGGCCACGGCGCTCCAGCAGGTAGTAGGCCTGGAATACCGTGGACGGGCTGACGCCGTAGGTCTGGCTGGCATAGCGCACCGAGGGCACGCGTTGGCCGGGGCCGAGGACGCCGGAGCGGATCAGTTCTGCAATGTCGTCGGCGAATTTTTCGTAGCGTTTCATGGGGGCTCAGTCAGTGTGAGTGTTTTTATCGGTTCAACGGCGCCACAAAGCGGCTGTCGGCAATGCTGTAGATCCCCGGCTCATCCACGTCCGAGACTTTGAAACGCAAGGTCTGCGAACTGCTCGCCGGTTTATCCGCCAGCAATGCCACCGACACCGGCACATCGCTGATTTCCCCCGGCGCCAGGCTGATCTCGGTCTTGCCTTGCAACTGGAAGCCGTCGGCGTCCACCAGTTCCAGGCGATAGTCCTGGCGCTGCTGGGTCTTGTTGATCACCTTGAGGCTGTAGATGTTTTCGATCAGACCCTGGGCGTTTTCACGGAACATGCCACGGTCCTTGGTCACATCCAGCGACACCATCGGCCGTTCCACCAGCGCCACTACCAGCGCAGCAATCATCACCAGCAGCACGGCACTGTAGCCGATCAGGCGCGGCCTTAGCAGGTGCGTCTTGCCGCCTTGCAGTTGATGTTCGCTGGTGTAGCTCACCAGGCCACGCGGGTAGCCCATTTTGTCCATGATCGAATCGCAGGCGTCGATGCACGCTGCGCAGCCGATGCACTCCATTTGCAGGCCGTCACGGATGTCGATCCCGGTGGGGCAGACCTGCACGCACAGCTGGCAATCGATGCAATCGCCCAGGCCGACGTCGGCCGGTTTGACGTCACGTTTGCGCGGGCCACGGCTTTCGCCGCGGGCCACGTCGTAGGAAATGGTCAGGGTGTCCTTGTCGAACATCACGCTCTGGAACCGCGCATACGGACACATGTGCATGCACACGGCTTCGCGCAGCCAGCCCGCATTGATGTAGGTGGCGCCGGTAAAAAACAGCACCCAGAACAAACTGACGCCGCCCATCTGCCAGGTCAGCAGTTCAGCCGCCAAGGGGCGGATCGGCGTGAAATAGCCGACGAAGGTCAGTCCCGTCAGCACGCTAATGCCCAGCCACAAGGTGTGCTTGGCCGAGCGTCGCGCCAGTTTGTTCAGGCTCCAGGGTGCCGCTTGCAGCTTGATGCGCTGGTTGCGCTCGCCCTCGGTGATTTTTTCACACCACATGAACAGCCAGGTAAACGAGCTCTGCGGGCAGGTGTAGCCGCACCACACGCGGCCGGCAAACACGGTGATCGCAAACAGGCCGAAGGCGCAGATGATCAACAGCGCCGACAACAGGATGAAATCCTGCGGCCAGAAGGTCGCGCCAAAGATATGGAATTTGCTTTCAGCCAAGTCCCACAGCACGGCCTGCCGACCGTCCCAGTTCAGCCACACGGTGCCGAAAAACGCCAGGAACAGGAAGGCTGCACCGCTCACGCGCAAGGTACGGAACAGGCCGGTGAAACTGCGGGTATGAATCAGGTTGTCGCTGGATTTGGCCTTCACCTTCTTTGGGTGTGTGGGCTCAAAGATTTCCACGGTTGGGATGTGTTCGCTCATGGTCGTTCGCTCATCAGCCTCCATCAGGCGGATGAACTATGCGCGTGGCGCTGTTTGCATAACAGACTCAGGTATGGCGATAAAAAGCGGATCAGATGGGGCGGTGAATGCCTGCTGCGACAATGTGCTGCACCCCATGGCACCAGGGGTGCAGCGTTATTTCAAGGGCGCTGACACAGATCAATTAAATCAGCGAACCAGGTTCTTCGGCTTTCACATGCTGGCGCCCATCGTGGGCGCCGGCCACCGTCAGGGCGTCGGCCTCGGCCTCGGTGATATAGATCCGCTCGGCGGCCAACTCCACGTAGGACATCGACTTGTCGAGGTCGGTAACAATATTGACCCGGGTCGCTGGCACGCTCTGTTCCTGGCCGTTGTCATCGAGCATGAAGTAGCACAGTTGGTTTTCGATACGAATGGGCATGCCGTTCTCCTTATTTGTGGGCGATGTAAGGTTAGGGCCCAGCGATGTGTGGGGGTTCCAGGCAACTGACTGGCGGTCGCTGCTGTCCATCCATTACTAATAATGACAAAGGGCAGCATCCATGGACGCGTGGTGGCATGAAGTGTGGCAAACCCTGCAGGCTGAATTCGCCGACATTGGCGACGCCAAGCAGCTCACCCAGATCACCGTGCGCCTGCTGATCGCCGCGATCCTGGGCGGCATTCTCGGCTTTGAGCGAGAGAGCAAGGGCAAGGCCGCCGGGGTGCGCACCCATATGCTGGTGGCGCTGGGCGCTGCCTTGTTTGTGATGGTGCCGCAAATGTCCGGCAACCAGGCGGACGCCATGAGCCGGGTGGTGCAAGGGGTGATTGCGGGGATCGGATTCTTGGGCGCCGGTACGATCATCAAGGGCAAGGATGATGAGGAGGGGCACGTCAAAGGCCTGACCACCGCCGCCGGCTTGTGGATGACCGCTGCGATTGGGGTCTCGGCCGGGTTGGGCCGGGAATCGACAGCGGTGCTGAGTACCCTGCTGGCGCTGGCGGTGTTCAGCGTGATGCCAAAGATCGTCAAGCGTTTTGAGAAGGACTGACGATCACGGGCGGCATGGTCGTCGGCGGCTCTTCCACCGGTGGCGGTTCGTTCTCGGGTGGTTCTTGTTCCGGAATCGGATCCGGTTGGGTCGGCGGCAGGGTGGGTTTATCGATATTCGGGTCCGGCGTTTCCGCCGGGATCGGGATATTCATCGGTGTGGCCTCCTTTGTGCTTTGCTCTATCGGTGGACAGCCACCGGGGCGAATTGATTCCCCGCCCGATGGCGGCACATCCAGCTGAACTTTTAACCGGAGCCCAGGCTCGGACCTATTACGGCCTCGCTCAGGAAGAGCCCTGCCGCATCAGAATCCGGATCAAGCAAAGAGCGTCCACAGGGCGTAAGGGGAAGATGCTCGATGACTGCTGAAACAGACTCCTTGTTACCACTGTCCCAGGCACTGTTGCTGCCCAGGATCGCAATCGAAAGCACCACCCCCGTGATCGATGGCGGCGAATTTGCCGTCAAGGCCGTGGTCGGCCAACGGGTCAATGTCACCAGCAAAGTGTTTGCCGACGGCCATGACAAGCTCGCCGTGCTGATCCGCTGGCGCCCGCTGCAGGACGAAAGCTGGCACAGCGTGGTCATGACCGACGCGGGCAACAACGGCTGGGAAGGCGCGTTTACTGTGGCCCAGCAAGGCCCTCACGAATACTGCATCGAAGCCTGGATCGATACCTTCGCCAGCTTTTGCTATGAGCTGCGCAAGAAGCATGAGGCGGGTGTGCCGGTCAGCCTGGAACTGCAGGAAGGCCGCAGCCTGGTGCTACAGGCCGCCGAGCGCAGTGACAATGAGCTGCGTGACCGCCTGATGCTGTTGCACCACGAACTCTCCGGCCTGCTGGAAACCGAGCAGGTTGCGCAGTTCCTGCACGAAGACAGTGCACACCTGATGACCCAGGCCGATCACCGCGCCTACCTGAGCATCAGCACCGTCTACCCGATTGATGTGGAGCGCGAGGCGGCGCTGTTTGCCAGCTGGTATGAGCTGTTCCCGCGCTCGATCACCGACGATCCGGCGCGTCACGGCACCTTTAATGACGTGCATTCGCGCCTGTCGATGATCCATGACATGGGTTTTGACGTGCTGTACTTCCCGCCGATCCACCCCATCGGGCGCAGCCACCGCAAAGGCAAGAACAATTCCCTGAGCGCCGGCCCCGATGATCCGGGCAGCCCCTATGCCATCGGCAGCGAAGACGGCGGCCATGAGGCCATTCACCCGCAACTGGGCAGCCGCGATGATTTCCGCCGCCTAGTCCAGGCGGTCGCCGAGCATGGCCTGGAAATCGCTTTGGACTTCGCCATCCAGTGCTCCCAGGACCATCCGTGGCTCAAGGAGCATCCGGGCTGGTTCAACTGGCGTCCGGACGGCACGATCAAATACGCGGAGAACCCGCCGAAGAAGTACCAAGACATCGTCAACGTCGACTTTTATGCCGCAGATGCCATCCCGAGCCTGTGGACCGAGCTGCGCGACATTGTGGTGGGTTGGGTGGAAGAGGGCGTGAAGACCTTTCGCGTTGACAACCCCCACACCAAGCCGCTGCCGTTCTGGCAATGGCTGATCAGCGACGTGCGGTCCAAGTACCCGGACGTGATCTTCCTGGCCGAGGCCTTCACCACGCCGGCGATGATGGCGCGCCTGGGCAAGGTTGGCTATTCCCAGAGCTACACCTATTTCACTTGGCGCAATACCAAGGCCGAGTTGAGCGAATACCTGACGCAATTGAACGAGTCGCCGTGGCGCGAATGCTACAGGCCGAATTTCTTCGTCAATACACCGGACATCAACCCGGCCTTCCTGCACGACTCCGGCCGCCCTGGCTTCTTGATCCGTGCCGCGCTGGCCACCATGGGCTCGGGCCTGTGGGGCATGTATTCCGGCTTCGAACTCTGCGAATCGGCCCCGGTGCCGGGCAAAGAGGAATACCTGGACTCAGAAAAGTACGAGATCCGCCCGCGGGACTTCACCGCGCCCGGCAACATCATTGCCGAGATCGCCCAGCTCAATCGCATCCGCCGGCAGAACCCGGCGCTGCAGACGCACCTGGGGCTCAAGCTCTACAACGCCAGGAACGACAACATCCTGTATTTCGGCAAGCGCAGCGAGGATGGCAGCAACTTCATTCTGGTGGCGGTGAACCTGGATCCTTATAACGCCCAGGAAGCGAGTTTTGAGTTGCCATTGTGGGAATTGGGGCTGCCGGACGATGCCCAGACCCAAGGTGAAGATCTGATGAACGGCCATCGTTGGACCTGGTATGGCAAGACCCAGTGGACACGGCTGGAGCCGCAGATGCCGTTTGGCATTTGGCGCATCACCCCATCGTCTTGAACCTTCCGATGAATTTTCCAGGAGTTTCCAATGGCGAAGAAACCCAACGCTGCCACCTTCATAAAAGACCCGCTCTGGTACAAGGATGCGGTGATCTACCAGGTTCACGTTAAATCCTATTTCGACTCCAATAACGACGGCATCGGTGATTTTCCCGGCCTGATCGCCAAGCTCGACTACATCGCCGATCTGGGCGTGAACACCATTTGGCTATTGCCGTTCTACCCCTCGCCGCGTCGCGACGATGGCTATGACATTGCCGAATACCGTGGCGTGCACAGCGACTACGGGACCCTGGCCGACGCCAAGCGCTTTATTGCCGAGGCGCACAAGCGCGGGCTGCGGGTGATCACTGAGCTGGTGATCAATCACACCTCCGACCAGCACCCCTGGTTCCAGCGCGCGCGCAAGGCCAAGCCCGGCTCGGCGGCGCGGGATTTCTACGTATGGTCGGATGATGACCAGAAATACGACGGCACGCGCATCATCTTTCTCGACACTGAAAAGTCCAACTGGACCTGGGACCCGGTCGCCGGCCAATACTTCTGGCACCGTTTCTATTCCCACCAGCCCGATCTCAACTTCGACAACCCCCAGGTGATGAAAGCCGTGTTGTCGGTGATGCGCTACTGGCTGGACATGGGCATCGACGGCCTGCGCCTCGACGCCATCCCGTACCTGATCGAGCGCGACGGCACCAACAACGAAAACCTGCCTGAAACCCACGACGTGCTCAAGCAGATCCGCGCCGAGATCGACGCGCATTACCCGGACCGCATGCTATTGGCCGAAGCCAACCAGTGGCCGGAAGACACCCAGCTCTACTTTGGTGACAAAAAGGGCGACGACGGCGATGAGTGCCACATGGCCTTCCACTTCCCGCTGATGCCGCGCATGTACATGGCCCTGGCCCAGGAAGATCGCTTCCCGATCACCGATATCCTACGGCAGACCCCGGAGATTCCGGCCAACTGCCAATGGGCGATCTTTCTGCGCAACCACGATGAACTGACCCTGGAAATGGTCACCGACAAGGAGCGCGACTACCTGTGGAACTACTACGCCGCTGACCGTCGCGCGCGGATCAATCTGGGCATTCGTCGCCGTCTTGCGCCGTTGATGGAGCGTGACCGTCGCCGTGTCGAGTTGCTCAACAGCCTGTTGCTGTCGATGCCTGGCACGCCGACCCTGTACTACGGCGATGAGATCGGCATGGGCGATAACATCTATCTCGGCGACCGCGATGGCGTACGCACGCCGATGCAATGGTCCATCGACCGCAACGGCGGTTTTTCCCGCGCCGACCCGGCCAGCCTGGTACTGCCGCCGATCATGGACCCGCAATACGGCTACCAGTCGGTGAATGTCGAGACTCAGGCCCAAGACCCGCATTCGCTGCTGAACTGGACCCGGCGCATGCTGGCGGTGCGTAAGCAATCCAAGGCGTTCGGCCGTGGCAGCTTGAAAATGCTCTCGCCGAGCAACCGCCGCATCCTGGCCTATACCCGTGAATTCACCGGCGAAGACGGACGCAACGAAATCATCCTCTGCGTGGCCAACGTGTCGCGCAGCGCCCAGGCGGCCGAGCTGGACCTGTCGGCGTTTGCGGGCATGGTGCCGGTGGAGATGCTCGGCGGTAATGCCTTCCCGCCCATCGGCCAGCTTAATTTCCTGCTGACCCTGGCGCCTTATGGCTTTTATTGGTTTGTGTTGGCGCCGGAAAACCAGATGCCGAGCTGGCACGTGGAACCCGCCCAGAGCATGCCGGACTTCACTACATTGGTATTGAAAAAACGCATGGAAGAACTGCTGGACGAACCCTGCCGCGCATCCTTGGAACAGACCGCACTGCCGGCCTGGTTGCCCAAGCGCCGTTGGTTCGCCGGCAAGGACACGGCCATCGACAGCGTGCGCATCGCCTACGGTGTGCGCTTTGGCGATCCCCAGCATCCTGTGTTGCTCAGCGAGCTTGAAGTGACGGCCGGTGGCCAGGTCAGCCGTTATCAGTTGCCGTTCGGCTTCCTCGGTGAAGACCAGTTCACCAGCGCCTTGCCGCAGCAATTGGCCTTGGCCCGTGTACGCCGAGTGCGTCAGGTGGGGTTGGTGACTGATGCCTTTAGCCTCGAACACTTTATCCGCGCCGTCATCCAGGGTTTGCAGGCGGGCACCGTGCTCAACACCAACGAAGGCGAGCTGCGCTTTGCCGCCACGCCGCACCTGGCCAAGCTGCAACTGACGGATGAGTCCGAAGTGCGTTACCTGTCTGCCGAGCAGTCCAACAGTTCGGTGGTGGTGGGTGAAAGCCTGGTGCTCAAACTGATCCGCAAAGTCGCTTCCGGCGTGCACCCGGAACTGGAGATGAGCGCCTACCTGACCGCTGCCGGCTACCCAAACATCTCGCCGCTGCTGGGCTCGATGGTGCGCCATGATGCCCAAGGGCAGGACAACCTGCTGATGATTGCCCAGGGCTACCTGAGCAACCAGGGCGACGCCTGGAGCTGGACCCAGAACAACCTGGAACGGGCGATTCGCGACGAGCTGGCCGAAGCCATCTCCGAACAGGAACAGCACTACAACGCCCTGGGCGAGCTGGCGGATTTTGCCGGGTTGCTCGGCCAACGCCTGGGTGAAATGCACCTGGTACTCGGCGCGAAAACCACCAACAAGGACTTCAAGCCCGAAGTCACCACGGCCAAGGACACCCAGGCCTGGGCCAAGGATGTCGGCGCGCAGTTGGACCGCGCGTTGCAACTGCTCAAACTTCATCAAAACCAATTGAACCCGGCCGATCAAGCGCTGGTCAGTGATTTGCTGGCGCAGAAAAAAGCCATTGCCAGCCATGTGCAGGCCTTGGCGAAAGCCACGGCAGGCGGCTTGCGTATTCGGGTGCATGGTGACTTGCACCTGGGTCAGGTGCTGGTGGTGAAAGGCGATGCCTACCTGATCGATTTTGAAGGCGAACCGGCGCGGCCCTTGCACGAACGCCGCGGCAAGCACAGCCCGTATAAAGATGTGAGCGGCGTGTTGCGCTCGTTCGACTACGCGGCGGCCATGGCCTTGAATGTGCAAGGGGTGGATCACTCGCCCGAAGCGGCGGTGTCGCGTAAGCGCGTCACCGATCGCTACCTGAAAGAAGCACGCCAGGCATTTATCCAGGCTTATCAGTCAGCTACGTCTACACTGGCGCATGACTGGCAGGATGCCAAAGGCCAGGACGCTGCACTGGCGTTGTTCAGCCTGGAGAAGGCCGCGTACGAAGTGGCCTACGAAGCAGAGAACCGTCCGACTTGGTTGCCGGTGCCCTTGCAAGGGTTGCACGGTTTACTGAGCGGGACTGCTTCTATAAAGGAAGCACCCATATCTAAAACTGCACGCGGTGGGGAGACGTCATGAGCTTTACACATAAAGAACCGCTGCAACCGAAATTGACTGCATTGCCGGCGTCCAAGGACGTCGAAGCGCTGGTACGCGCCGAACACCACGACCCGTTCTCGATTCTCGGGCCACACGATGATGAACACGGCGGCCAGTTTATCCGTGCGTTCCTGCCCGAAGCCTTGAGCGTCCAGGTGCTGGCGCGTGACAGCGGCGAACAGATCGGCAGCCTCGACGCGACCCAGGTGCCGGGCCTTTTTGTCGGGCACTTCCAGACGCGCCAGGCGTATCTGCTGAAAATCCAGTGGGCCGGGGGCGAGCAGATCACCGAAGACCCTTACAGCTTCCAGCAACTGTTGCTCGGTGAAATGGACCTGTACCTGTTCGCCGAAGGCAATCACCGCGACCTCGGCAGCTGCCTGGGCGCCCAGGTGACCAGCGTCGACGGCGTGCAAGGTGTGCGCTTTGCCGTGTGGGCACCGAATGCGCGACGCGTGTCGGTGGTGGGCGATTTCAATATCTGGGACGGGCGCCGGCATCCGATGCGCCTGCGCCATCCTTCTGGTGTGTGGGAGATCTTTATCCCACGCCTGCAGCCGGGTGCGGCCTACAAGTACGAAGTGCTCGGCGCCAATGGGATCCTGCCGCTCAAGGCCGACCCCGTCGCGCTGGCCACTCAATTGCCGCCGGACACGGCTTCGAAGGTTGCCGAGCCGTTGCAGGTGGATTGGCAAGACCACGAATGGATGCAGTCGCGGGTCGAGAAGCAGAAGACCACCGCGCCGCTGTCGATCTATGAACTGCACGTGGGCTCCTGGCAGGCCGAGCTGGACGAGGCGGGCGAAGTGGCGCGTCAGTACAACTGGCGCGAACTGGCCGAGCGCCTGATTCCTTACGTGCAGCAGCTGGGTTTCACCCACATTGAACTGATGCCGATCATGGAACACCCGTTCGGCGGTTCGTGGGGCTATCAGGCCTTGTCACAATTCGCACCCACGGCACGCTTCGGTTCGCCGCAGGATTTTGCCTATTTCGTCAACGCGCTGCACCAGGCGGATATCGGCGTGATCCTCGACTGGGTGCCGGCGCATTTCCCCACCGACACCCACGGCCTGGCGCAATTCGACGGCACCGCGTTGTACGAATACGCCAACCCGCTGGAAGGTTTCCATCAGGATTGGGACACGCTGATCTACAACCTGGGCCGCACCGAAGTGCATGGCTTCATGCTGGCCTCGGCGTTGCACTGGCTTAAACACTTCCACATCGACGGGCTGCGCGTGGATGCCGTGGCCTCGATGCTCTACCGCGACTATTCACGCAAAGCCGGCGAATGGGTGCCGAACCGCCATGGTGGCCGCGAAAACCTCGAAGCCATCGACTTTTTGCGTCACCTCAACGATGTAGTCGCCATCGAGGCCCCCGGTGCCCTGGTGATCGCCGAAGAATCCACCGCCTGGCCCGGCGTCAGCCAGCCGACCCAGCAGGGCGGCCTGGGTTTCAACTACAAATGGAACATGGGCTGGATGCATGATTCCCTGCATTACATCCAGCAGGACCCGGTGTACCGCGCCCATCACCACAACGAGCTGAGCTTTGGCCTGGTCTACGCCTGGTCCGAGCGTTTCATCCTGCCGATCTCCCACGATGAAGTGGTGCACGGCAAGCATTCGCTGATCGACAAGATGCCTGGCGACCGTTGGCAGAAGTTCGCCAACCTGCGGGCTTACCTGGCGTTCATGTGGATGCACCCCGGCAAAAAGCTGTTGTTCATGGGCTGCGAATTCGGCCAATGGCGGGAGTGGAACCATGACCAGCAACTGGATTGGTACCTCCTGCAGTACGCCGAGCACAAAGGCGTGCAGAAGCTGGTAGGTGACTTGAACCGTCTATATCGCGAAGAACCGGCCCTGCATGAACAGGACGACGCCCCTCAGGGCTTCCAGTGGCTGATCGGTGACGACGCGATCAACAGCGTCTACGCCTGGCTGCGCTGGAGCAAGGACGGCAAGCCCGTGCTGGTGGTGGCCAACTTCACCCCGGTGCCGCGCGAAGGTTATAAAGTCGGCGTGCCGTTCAGCGGGCGCTGGAGCGAGGTGATCAACAGTGACGCCGAGATGTACGCAGGCTCCAATTACGGTAATGGAGGCGAGGTAATCACCCAGGATGAGCCGCACCATGGGCAGGCGGTGTCGCTGTCGTTGAATCTTCCGCCGCTGGGCGTGCTGATTCTGCGCCCGGAACCGCTTTAAAGGCTCTACCGTGCTGGATTCTGTTGTCCGCACTACTGGCAGGGTGCCACAATGGCGCCTTTGTCGTGGCAGTCGAATCAGGCGAATTTCATGAATGGCCTTGGGCGTGGGCAGGACCAGGATTGCTTCATAGAGGAGCAGGTGCGAACCGACCGTTTGCACCAGTTGTTCCGGCAGTCATTTGCCGCGATTTTTGGCAGTTATCTGGCTGCGGTGATGCTCTGCTGGCTGTGCTGGGACCGGTTTGACCATCAGGTCATCCTGGTCTGGCTAGTGGTATTGGCGGCGACTTCCCTGTTTCGCATCAAAATGTTCATGGAATGGTTTCGCTGTCCCAATGCCGAGCGCACGCCGGATCGTTGGGAACGCCGCTACTGGGTCACGTTGATGCTGTCTGCCGGAACCTGGGGAATCGGCGCGTTGGCGGTCATGCCCACCGATGACCGGCTTTCCCAGGTGCTGGTGATGCTGTTTACCGTGGGCATGTCAGTCAGCGCAGTCTCCTGTTACTCGGCTTACCGCTATATGACGCTCGCCTCCATGGCCGTGGTGCTGTTGCCGTGCACGCTGTGGCTGCTGTTCCAGCCGTCCTCGATGCAAGTGGGCGTGGCCATTGCGGTCCTGGTGTTTTCCACCTTTGTGGTGAGTGCCACGCGCAAGCTGTCGGATGCCTTGGAAAAGGCCTTCCGCCTGACTCGCCAGATGGAACGTGCCCACAACATTTCTACCCGCGCCGCACAGACCGACGAACTCACCGGCCTGATGAATCGCCGTGCCTTCTTCGAACATGCCCAGGTGTTGTACGCACAATGCCGTCACAATCATCAGCCGTTGTGTGCGTTGATGATGGACATGGACCACTTCAAGGAAATCAACGACACCTACGGTCACCAGGCCGGTGACCAGGTGCTGCGCCAGATTGGCGGGGTGATCAGTGCTTCGTTCCGCCAGGCCGATGTGTACGGGCGCTTGGGTGGCGAGGAGTTTGCGGTGTTGTTGCCCAATACGTCACTGGAAACCGCACGGGACATTGCCGAGCAGTTGATCAAAGCCATCTCGGGCCTGGCCTCCGAGCCGGTGCATGGCTTGACCGCCAGCCTCGGCGTGGCGTCCACCCATACTCAGGACCAAGACCTGCACGGCCTGATGAACACCGCTGACAAAGCGCTGTATCGGGCCAAGGCCCAGGGCCGCAATCAGGTGGCAGTGGCCGAGTAGGACTCAGGGCATCGCTCTGGCGAGTGCCCGTGCGACCTGGTCGGCGGAGTAGGGCTTGGGCAGGAACTCGAACCCTTCATAACCACTCTCGGCCAGTTCCTCGCTGTAGCCGGAGGTGAGCACCACCGGCAAATCCGGGCGCCGTTGGCGCAGCACCTTGGCCAAGGCCACGCCGGTCATGCCGGGCATCACCACATCGGAAAACACCCCGTCAAACGCCAAGGCATCCGCGCCGGCCAATGCGAGCGCCTGTTCCGCATCGGTGGCCCAAGTGGTGCGGTAACCCAGGTCCTGCAAGATCTGGTTGGCGAAGCGGCCCACTTCAAGGTTGTCTTCCACGATCAGGATATGGCGCAGCGCTATGTCCTGAACTGGCAAGGGATCTTGCAAGCTTTGTTCTTGGGCTATTACCGGCGCCGCCACCTCCGGCAGGTACAAGGTAAATACAGTTCCTTGTCCCAGTTCGCTCGCCACATCGACGTTGCCACCGGACTGCTTGGCAAAGCCGAACACCTGGGACAGCCCCAGCCCAGTCCCTTTGCCCACGGCCTTGGTGGTAAAGAACGGTTCGAAAATGCGTTCGACTGTGTCGCCGGGAATGCCGCTGCCGGTGTCGGCCAGGGCGATGCTCACAAAGGGCTGGCGGCTCTCTTCATCGCCCCGGATGCGCGGCAGGGTGTCCACCGTGGCCACGCGCAAGGTGAGGGTGCCTTGCCCGTCCATGGCGTCCCGGGCGTTCAGGGCGATATTGATCAACGCGGTTTCAAACTGGCTGGCGTCGACGCGCACATGGCAAGGACGCTCAGGCAATTGCACCTGCACATGGATGCGCGCGCCGGTGACGCTTTCGAGCATTTCGCCGATATTCTTGACCCGCAGGCCTGCATCGAAGACTTCCGGGTTGAGCGGTTGGCGTCGGGCGAAGGCGAGCAGTTGGCTGGTGAGTTTGCTCGCGCGCTCGACAGTGTCGGAAACGGCGCTCATATAGCGTTGACGCCGTTCTTCGGACAGCCCCGGTTGGCGCAGGAAGTCCACCGACGAAAGGATGATGGTCAACAGGTTGTTGAAGTCATGGGCCACGCCGCCAGTCAGTTGGCCGATGGCTTCCAGCTTCTGGGACTGGCGCAACGCAGCTTCCGCCTGGGTGAGGGCGAGGGTGCGCTCCTGTACCCGTTGTTCCAGGGTGGCATTCAGCTCGGTGAACGCCGCCAGGCCCTCGCGTACGGCGGCGTCGGCGCGGACTCGCTCGATGTGCGCCCAAGAGCGTTCGGTGACTTCCCCCACCAGCGCCAGGTCATAGGGCGACCAGACTCGCGCCGTCTTGTGGTGCACCGCCATCAACGCGGTCAAGCGGCCGTCCTTGATCAGCGGGAAGCACACGGTCGCCAGCGCGCCCAGGGCTTGGTAGCTGGCGGCATCCTCCGGCGCGAACTCGGCGCGGTTGTCCTGCACCACCAGCGGTTCTCCGGCACGCAGCTGCTGCACGGCCCGCGCGCCGAACGACGCCAGGCTGTAGCGCCCGACGATGCTCGGTGAGCCCGGCGCCGCCCAGTTGCCGCGAATGGTAAAGCCGTCTTCGTCGGCGTCCATGTCGGCGTAGGCGCAATTGGAGACCTGCAAGTGCCCGGCCAGCAAGCGTGTGGTGGTGGACATGATGCTTTCGGCGTCGGTGGCATTGGCCACGGCGCTGCCCACCGCGTCCAACACCGCAAGGCGGCGGTTGAGGAATACGGTGGCCGTGGTTTCGGTGACGGTATCCAGCATCCCCACCACCTTGCCCTGAGGGTCGCGGATGGGGCTATAGCAAAAGGTGAAGTACGCCTGTTCGAGACCGGCGCCGCGCTCGATCAACAGCGGGTAGTTCTCGATATAGGTGGCGTGCCCTTCAAAGGCGGCCTGGGCAATCGGGCTAACTTCGGCCCAGACTTCACGCCACACCTCATTGAACGGACGGCCCAGCGCATAGGGTTTGTCCCCGAGAATAGGGATAAAGGCATCGTTGTACAGCATGGTCAACTGCGGCCCCCAGGCAATTGACTGAGGGAAGCTTGAGGCAAAGCACAATGCGACGGTGGTCTTGAGCACATCCGGCCACTGTTCCAGCGGCCCCAGGGGCGTATTCGACCAGTCATGCTGGCGAACCCGCTCAGCCATATCGCTGCTGCTTTGCAGCCAATTCATCATTGCAAGAACACCTTGTACGCTACGGTCTGTTTAACGCCTGAAAGGGGCGGCCCAACAAGCAACAGACCGGAATGCCGGCTGGCAGTTCAGCGCGATTATCCCGGTGATAGCAATTTGATGCACTATCCATTTGGATAGATTTACAGGCGCGTTTATTGCGCGCCGAAAACCCCCGTCCAGTAGATCCCGGCATCACTCTTAGGGTCCATGGCATACGCCGCGCCCAGCTCACGAAATTGCGGGTTCATCAGGTTGGCGCAATGGCCGGGACTGGCGAGCCAGCCGTCGACAACCTTGCGTGGCGTATCCAGCCCGGCGGCGATGTTTTCGCCGATGTTCTTCGCGATATACCCGGCCAGTTCGGCGCGATCCCCAGGGGTGCGGCCGTCGTGGTCGAGGTGATCGAAGAAGTTGCCGTTGGCCATGTTGCGCGTGTGGCTGTTGGCGGCGCCGGCCAGGTCGTCATTCCAGGACAAGGGCGTGGTGGCCGTGAACGCCTGGGTGCCGCACTGGCGCGGTTGTGAACGCGCAGTGTTGATCAGGTTGAGCAGTTGCTTGCCTTCGGTCTGCCAATCGCCCAGGCCACTGGTGAGCAGTGGTCGAGCGAGCACGATGCGCCAGTCCTGGCCGCTGTTACTCACGCCGATATCGACAAATTGCGGGTCCAGCACCACGCGGCAGAAGCTTTCGCGCACGGCCTTCATGGCCGCCTGGGCATCCTTGGGCCCGGACAGGCTGATGGCCTGCACGTTGACCATCGGGTACGCAGCCCGCGCCAGCGCCTGCTGCAGGTCGCCAACGTTGGTGGCTGGCAGCACCAGTCGCGTATCGCTGGCCAATGGCGGCAGTTCCTGGGAACCCTGGTCGCCGCAGCGTTGCACCTGGCTGCGGTATTGGTTGATCTGTTGTACCAACTGACTTTCTTCATTCGCCATCGCGCTGGCGCAGAACACCGTAGTGGCGGCCAGCGTCGTAAGACCCATCATCAATGACAGAACGCGCATGGACGTTACCCTTGAGCTTGAAAGTGCCCATGATGCGCGATGTAACCCGGTCTGGTGCAACGCCTTTTTTGTTTTTTTGCCTCAATGGGTGTTCTGCAGGGGGTTGAAGGCGTTAAAGCGGCGCCATGCCATCACGCATGCCAGCAGGATCATGGCCAGTGCGACGCCGAACGTTGCGTGCAGGCCAAAGGCAATGGATTGGGGGAGGGCACGGGTGACGTCCGGGCTGGCCCAGGCAAATACCGCCCCCAGCGCCGAGGCGCCGACAATCAGCCCGAGATTGCGTGACAGGTTCAACAGGCCCGAGACCGTGCCGCGCCGCGCGGGCTCTACATCAGTCATCACGGCGGTGTTGTTGGCGGCCTGGAACAGGCTGTAGCCGGTGGTCAGGATCACCAGTGCGCCCAGATAGGCGAACAGGCCCGACGCGCAGGACAACAGCAGCGCGCCACAGGCCATCAGGCCCAGGCCGGACAGGGTCATGCGTTGGCTGCCGAGGCGGTCGGTGAGCCTGCCGGCCGGAACACCGCTGATGGCCGCGACGCAGGGCCCGACCGCCATGGCCAGGCCCATCCACTCGGGATCGAGCCCCAGGCCTCGGGACAAATAGAACGGCCCCACCACAAAAGTGGCCATGATCACGGCGGCCACCAGGGCACTCATGATCAGGCCAGTGCGCAATGACGCATCGTTTAATGAAGTCCAGAAACTCGAGTCGGCGGGGGATGCTACGTGGGGCCGATCTGCCGGCAAATAGCGGTAGGCAAGGGCGATGGCCATCCCTCCCAACGGCACGCCAATCAGGAAAATCGCGCGCCAGCCCCACACACTCAGCAATACACCGCCGACACTGGGTCCCATCGCGGTACCGACGGCCGACATCGTGCCCAGCAAGCCCATCACGCGGCCGGTACGCTCTTTAGTGACGGTGTCACCGACCATGCCCAGGGCCATCGCCATCATCACGGCCGCACCCAGGCCTTGCAGGACGCGTGCTGCAACCAGCCATGCCAGAGACGGCGCCATGCCGCACAGCCCGCACGCCACGGAGAACAACAGCAATCCGGCGAGCAACAACCGCCGCCGTCCGAACCGGTCGCCCAGGCGTCCGGCACTCACAATCACTGCCGTGATCGCCAACAGGTAAGCCAGTACCACCCACTGCACGGCGTGGAATGAGGCATCAAACGCCTGCGCCAGGCTGGGCAGGCTGACATTGGCGATGCTGGTGCCCAGCGAGGCGAGCAGCATGGACAGGGACAGGCTGATGAGGCTGCCGCGTGAAGAGATAGACATGGAAAATCCTTGAGTAAAGGCAACTGTCACAAATCTACGGCGTCGCCTAACATGGCGGAAGACGCATGAGTTGCAGTTAATAGATGCATGTAACGCCTTATAAGGAGTGCCGATGCCCGATCTCAACCTGCTGATCACGCTGGATGTGCTGCTCGCCGAAGGCAGTGTCGCGGCGGCGGCCAAACGCCTGCGCCTGAGCCCTTCGGCCATGAGCCGTGCGCTGGCCCGATTGCGCGAGACCACCGGCGATCCCTTGCTGGTGCGCGCCGGTCGCGGCCTGGTGCCCACGCCCAGGGCGGTGGCGTTGCGTGAGCAGGTCAGCCGCTTGGTGCAGGACGCCAATGCGGTGCTGCGCCCTGTGCAATCGTTGGACATGGCCCAGGTGGCGCGCACTTTCACCCTGCGCACCAGCGAAGAGTTCGTCGAAAACTTCGGCCCGGCGCTGCTGGCCCGCATCGCAGAGGAGGCACCCGGTGTGCGGCTGCGGTTCATCAATAAAACCGACAAGGACAGTACCCTGCTGCGTGAGGGCAGCGTCGACCTGGAAACCGGTGTGGTCGACCCCACCGCCAGCCCGGAAGTGCTGACCCAGGCGCTGTTTCGCGATCGCCTGGTCGGTGTGGTGCGCAGTGGCCATCCCCTCAGCCAGGGTGAGGTCAGCGTTGAACGTTACGCCGCAGGCCAGCACGTCTACGTGTCCCGGCGCGGCCAGGACCGGGGCCAGATCGATGACTTACTTCAAGCTCAGGGCCTCACGCGACAGATCAATACCGTGGTCGCCGGTTTCGCCACCGCCATCGCCTTGGCCCGCGACACCGACCTGATCGCCAGCGTGCCCGAACGCTACACGACCCACCAACGTGCGGGCCTGCACAGCTTTGCATTGCCGTTGGCATTGCCCACCTTCAGCGTGTCGATGCTCTGGCACCCCAGGCTGGATGCCGACCTGGCCCATCGCTGGTTGCGCGGATGTTTGCGTGAGGTGTGCGCACTGCAACAGGTACAATCGCCGCTGCCTTGACGCTAAACCCAGGAATTTGCATGTTCAGCCTTACCCGCTACACCACGCCGTGCCCCGAGCCCATCAACGCTCAGATCCTGCAGATGGTGGTCGACAACCTCACCGACATCAGCAGCGTGGCGCTACCGCCGAGCAACCTGCTGTACAACATCTACCAGTACTCCGTTGGCTTTGAGGTGCACCTGTACCTGGAAGCGCTGAATGGTGCCAAGGGCATTGCCGTCGAGTTGGTGGTGGCGATGGAAGAGGAAAAGCTGATCGGCTTTTGCCTGTACCTGCCGGTGAAGGACGATCCCGAAGCCTGCGGTATCGCGTTCATGGCGGTGCAGGTCGGCTACCGGCGCCAGGGTGTGGCGCGCGCAATGATGGGTGACGTACTGAGTCGTTATCCCCATGCGGAGTTGGCGTGTTCAATTGAGAAAGTGCCGGCGTTCGAAGGCATGGGCTTCCAAGTGCGCGGCGTGCGCGGCACCCAGGTGCTGATGAACACACGGGACTACGGCACGGAGGGCTTGATGGGCGTTCTGGATGTGGCGGCGATCTACCGCTCATTGGAGGTGCGGCAGATTCATACCTACCTGCTGCAAAAGCATGGCAAGCGCGCCATGGTGGATGCCGAGAAGCAACGGGATCGGCACCTTGATCAACTGGCGCGCAAGGTGCAGATGTTTGTACAGAAGCGGGGCTGAACGACAGCCCCGCACTGACCTTATGGCTTGGCCAGGTTCCAGTTACCGCCAACGCCGTCACCGGTGATGTCGCCAGGCTTGCTGTCCTTGACCCAGGTGTACAGCGCCTGGCCCTTGTAGGCCCATTGCTTGCTGCCGTCGTCACGGGTGATCACGGTGTAGCCGTCCGCATCCTTCGCTGCCGCCGAGGCGGTGAACGCTGGCCAGTTGGCCAGGCACTGGCCGTTGCACACGGACTTGCCGGCGCTGTCTTTGGCGAAGGTGTAGAGGGTCATGCCTTTGCTGTCCACCAGCACTTTACCCTTGGCGCTGTCGGCCACCTTGGCCGGGGCGGCGAAGGCCATGGAGGAGGCGCAGGCGATGACGACGGCAGCCGCGAGGGAGAATTTTTTCAGCATGACGAACTCCTGGTATTTATAGGTTTGAGTACTGGCGTTGTGCTGTATTCACACGCCGTACTCAGGTAAACACCCGCCGCGCCGGTTTATTCCTGCCCTGTCAGAAATTATTTAAACGCGGCCGCGATTGACCATCGCCAGGATGGTCGCCAGCAACTCCTGCTGTGCCTCTTCGCGACTGATCTCGCCACTGGCCGCCGCCTGGGACAGTGCCTCCGCCGCCCCCAGCATGCCGCGCAGTCCCGCCTGGGATATGCGGCCAAAGGGCGACAGCGCGTCACGGCATTTGTCGAGGAAGATCGCCTCGTACTGGCGCTTGAGGGCTTCCAGCTCCGGCGAGCTGCTGAGGGCTGCAATCACCCCTGGGATTTCCCGACCCTGCAACAACACGCAATCCACATAGGAAGAGGCGATTACCCAGGCGCGGTCGTCAAGGGTTGCGCTGCTGGCCGCGATGGCGCTGGCAAAGACCTGGTCCTGACGCGCATCGAAGTCCTCATACAACGCGGCCAGCAACCCGGCGCGGGTGACGAAATGGTCATAGACCACCGGCTTAGTCACGCCCGCCAACTCCGCCAGGCGGCCGAGTGTGAGGGCTTCGGTGCCTTCATCGCGCACCAGTTGCCAGGCCACATCGAGCAATTGGCGAAGGCGATCTTCGCGAGACAGGCGGCGACGAGGAGGGGGAGACGCTGTGCTTGACATGCTTATATACCAAAAGTAACTTACTAATCGTAACTTAAGCCCAGCGTAACCTCTCAGGGAGTCATTGTCATGCACGCACTCATCGTTGTTGCTCATCACGACCCACAATCCCTCACCCACAGCGTGGCCGCCCAGGTCGCCGCCGGCCTTGCTGCGTCGGGCCACACCTTCGAAATGGCCGATATCGCCGCCGAAGGGTTCGACCCGCGCTACAACGCCGCCGACCATCGGGTACACCGCACGCGCGCCACGCCGCCAGCCGACGTACTGGCTGAACAGGCCCGTATCGACCGTGCCGACGCGCTGGTGCTGGCATTCCCGATCTACTGGTGGTCCATGCCCGGCCTGCTCAAGGGCTGGATCGACCGCGTGTTCATCAACGGTTGGGCCATCGATTACGGCCCCGATACCCCGGTGGTGAAGAAATTGCGCCACTTGCAGGTCCATCTGCTGGCCCTGGGCGCTGCCGACGACGGCGCGTTTGATCGACATGGCTACGCCAAGTCCATGCGCACGCAAATTGACTACGGAATCTTCGATTACTGCGGCGCACAGGTGGTCACGTCAGCGCTGTTGCTGGATTCGGAAAGCGGCGGGGCGCAGGCGCATCTGGAAAAGGCCAGAGCCTTGGGCGAGGGACTGTTCGAAACGCAAACAGTCGCCGGTTGATTCAACCTTCGCGAAACAAATCGTGGGCGTCGAGCAGGCGGTAAGCGATTTCCGGCTGATTCTCCAGGCCTCGACGGATCGCGGCCGGGATCGATTGGCGGGTCTTGCGGCACAGGCCCGGTAGCTCGTCGATGACGATCTGGATGCCGCGCATGCTCTTGACCTCGGTGTGACCCGGCGCGATGTGCACGCGGATGCCCAATTGCTGGTACATCAGCTGTTGCATGCGCTCCAGGTCTTGCAGGCTCTTGAGGTGTTCAAGGCGGTCGAGCAGTTTTTTCTCTTCCTGGCGCGTCAGGTTGAGGATACGCAGGTCGGCGCCCGGCGCTTGCAGCAGTTGTTCGCGATCGCAGACGCAGGCGCCGGGTGGGCAGGGTTGGCGGATGGTCATGTGCTTTGCCTTCCCATTCCGACGCCGAGCCTTCAGTAGCTCAACTGAACCCCAAGACTGCCCAGGGCCTTCCAGTAGTCAGGATAGGTCTTGGCCACGCAGTCCGGGTCCTGGATGCGGATCCCCGAGACTTTCAGCCCGGCCAGGGCAAAGCACATGGCGATGCGGTGGTCGGCGTGGGTGTCGATCAACGCGTTGCAGGCGGTGCCGGCCAGGGCCGGGTCGCTGGCCACCAGCAGGTCGTCGCCTTCGATGGTCGCCAGGCCAGGGCGGATCTCGTTGAGGCCGTCGTGCAGGGCCTGTACGCGGTCACATTCCTTGACCCGCAGGTTGGCCAGTTCGGTGAAACGCACCGGGGTGTTGTTGAACGCCGCGAGCACCGCCAGGGTCGGGATGGCGTCCTGCATCTGCGAGCCCACCACCGTGGCCTGCATGTTGGGGAACTGCGCGATCACGGCCTGGGCCTTGGCGTCCGGCTGGGTGAAATCCTGCGCGGCTACACCGATGTCGATGCGGCCACCGGTCAACACCTCAGCGGCCCACAGGTAGGTGGCGGCAGAGGCGTCGGGTTCGATCAGGTAGTCGTGGGCGGTGTAGCCGGTGGGGGCCACGCGCCAGGTGGTGTCGTCGACCGCTTCGACCTGGGCACCGAAGGCACGCATGCAGTCCAGGGTCAGGTCCACGTAGCCACGGGCACCGATGTCCTTGCCGGTCAGCGCCACTTCAATCGGCGCTTCGCCGCAGGCGGCGAGCATCAGCAGGGCCGATACGTACTGGCTGGACAGGCCGCCGTCGATTTCGAAACGCTTGGCCTTGATCTTGCCCACGCCGTGTACGGTCACGGGTGGGCAACCGGTGGGGCTGTCGACCGGGATGCCGTTCTGGCCGAGGGTTGCCAGCAGCGGGCCGATTGGGCGTTTTTGCATGTAGTCATCGCCGTCCAGCACCACGGTGCCTTCCACGGTGGCGACGGCAGCGGTGAGGAAGCGCATGGCGGTGCCGGCGTTGCCGAGGAACAGGGGCTGCGGCGGCAGTTGCAGTTTGCCTTGGCCGGTGACGACGAAGGTGGTGTCGTCGGGTTCGTCGATGGTCACGCCCATTTGGCGCAAGGCCACGGACATGTGGCGGGTGTCGTCGCTCTTGAGCGCGCCGCTGAGGCGGCTGGTGCCTTTGGCCAGGGCGGCGAGCAGGAGGGCGCGGTTGGTAATGGATTTGGAGCCGGGGGGCGCGACCTTGCCATTGAGGGGGACGTTGGGCGGGGTGACGGTCACGGTTTTCTGCGAACTCAAGGTACAGGGCTCCTGATTCATGGCACGGGCGGCGGGCGGAGTTGAATAATCGGGTATAGGGGTGGTGCTTGTCGAGCTTGGGGTGGGATGTGGGGGGTATTGGGGGTACATATCCGTTGTTTGGGTGACGGCTTATATTGGTTCCGCCCTTACGGCGGGTCACTTTGGAAAAGCCCCAAAGTAACCA
>NZ_AOHM01000077.1:0-14983 GCF_000510895.2 Pseudomonas sp. FH1 | reverse complement strand
CTGAAGATAGGTCAGAAGGCGTAAACCTTATTCAGGACGGGACAACGCCCATAAAAAAGCCCGACTCAAAGTCGGGCTTTTTTCGTATCGGCAAGGCCAGAATTACTTCTTGGCGCGACCTTTGTACGAACCGCCTTCGCGGGTGTCGATCTCGATCAGGTCGTCGATTTCGATGAAATCGGCCACTTGCAGTTCGGTACCGTTGCTCAGCTTGGCAGGCTTCATCACCTTGCCCGAAGTGTCACCGCGAGCGGAACCTTCGGTGTAGGCCACTTTACGCACGATGGTAGTCGGCAGCTCTACAGAAACCAGGCGCTCTTCGAAGAAAATAGCTTCGCAGACGTCTTCCATGCCTTCTTCGATGAACGGCAGAACGGCTTCGATATCTTCAGCGTTCAGCTCGTACATGGTGTAGTCGGTGGTGTCCATGAACGTGTAGGTGTCGCCGCTGATGAAGGACAGGGTCGCTTCTTTGCGGTCGAGGATCACGTCGTCCAGTTTGTCATCGGCGCTGTAGACGATCTCGGTCTTGTAACCGGTCAGCAGGTTCTTCAGCTTGGTCTTCATGATTGCGCTGTTACGACCAGACTTGGTGAACTCAGCTTTCTGAACCAGCCAAGGGTCGTTTTCGAGACGGATCACTGTACCGGGTTTCAGTTCTTTACCAGTTTTCATTGCATATATCCGAAATTTGGATGGGATTTACAAAATTCAAGGTGGCGTATCATATCCAACTTTCATAAAACTGCACCAGCGCCGTCGCAAGATCGGCCTGCAAGCCTTGTTCCAGACACCATGTTTCGGCGTGCAGATTCACTTCCGGCCAGTGGTCCAGCAGCATTTTCCACGGTTGAGCCATGTCGGCCTCGGTGTTCCAGGCTTGCCAGAGCCCGATAACGGCCGCCCTGGCCGCCGGTGATAAGTTGGCGGTGTACAGCGCCAGGAAGGCATCGAGCTTGTCGAGATGGATGTCTTCGTCCTGTCGGTAGATGTGCCACAACAGCGGACGCCCGGCCCATTGGGCACGCACGAACGAGTCTTCGCCGCGCACGGCATTGAAGTCGCAGCACCACAGCAAGTGGTCGTATTGTTCCTGGCGCACGAAGGCGATGACTTGCACCGTCAGCGATCCGCGCTGCTGGATATCGCCTGCGACCAGCGGGTCCACACCGAGCCAGCGCTGCACATCGCCCAGGATACGTCCCTCAGGAACCAACAGATGAGTGGCACGGCCGTCCGTCGATAACACGTCCAGCCAGCTGGCCAGCCCGGCATTTTCGTAGGCGAACAGTGAGAAAAGCCGCGCATCGGCTGCGGGAACTATGCCCAAGGCTTGCAGGAAGTCCCGCTGTGCACCGGCATCCTGCTGAAACGCCTTACGCCGCTCCAGCAACCCTGCCTCACGCAACAACCCGCCGGTGCCGGCGCGGAACCCAGGAAAGAAGAAGTACTTCTGCACGCCCTTGAATTTGACCGACGGCAACCGATGACAGCCCACCACCCACTCTTCGGCACTCAGGTAATCCAGGTTCATCCATAACGGCGCGCGTTTGCGCTCAGCCATGGCCTCCATATAGTCGGGCGGTAACTGACAGGCGAACGCGGCAATTACTACGTCCGCTGCCGGCACCTTCACCCACTCGGTGGGCCAATGGCGCACTTCGACGCCTTCCTGCCATTGCAGCGCTTGCTGCACATCGATTTGCGGGCACATGCGCTCGAATGCCCGCAGGTCATCGACCCACAAGCACACATCGCAAGCGTGCTCCGACACCAATTGCCGGGCCAGGCGCCAGGTCACGCCGATGTCGCCGTAGTTGTCGACGACGCTACAAAAAATATCCCAGCGGGCTTTCATTCCGGGCTCCAACATTCAAAGGCTCGATTGTCCGCATAAATGCGCGGATGCAGAAGGCTTGATCGCGATTATTCTGCACAGTGGCTGTGCGACAATCGCCGCCACGCCGTTTATGCCTGCCAGGAGGCCGCCATGTCTGATCGTCCGTTGTCGCTGTTCAAGCTCAGTGCTGCTATCGCGTTTGGCGTGTGGCTGGGGTTTATCGCCCTCGCGCTGACAGCGTGGCTGGCCTCGCGCTACCTGTTCCCGCAGAGCCTGGCGCCAGTGGCCCAGGCCGTGCAGCAATTGGGCAAGCCTGCGGTGGTGACGCCTGAACCGCCGAACCGCATGTTCGAGCAGTACCAGCAGAACCTGCAAAAGCAGGAACAGCAACAGACCCTGGACCAGGCCCGCAACAATGCGCGCAACCTGTCCAACCCCAAATGCCAGTTCTGGCTGCAACAGGACCAGAACGCCCCCAACGACAAGACCCGGGCCAATGTCCTGCAATTCTGCGATTGATGACCAATGAATAAACATGCCGTACACCAGCTTGTATTAGAAAAGCTCACCCTCGATCTCGATATTGCCCAACGCGCAGCGCAGACCGCTTACGAAACCGCGACCCACGAAGAAAACATCGCGGAAAACAAATACGACACCCTGGGATTGGAGGCTTCCTACCTGGCGGCGGGGCAAGCCAAACGCGTGGAGGAGATCAAGCAGGCGTTGCTGCTGTGCCAGAACATGCCGCTGCGGGCTTACGATGATCAACGAGGTATTGAGGTTGGCGCACTACTGGGCCTGGAAGACGAGAACGGTCGCCAGCAATGGCTGTTTTTGGCGCCGGATGCGGCGGGCTTGAAAGTGGACGTGGTCGGGCAACCGGTGACCGTCATCACCCCGCGCTCGCCGCTGGGCAAAAGCCTGCTGGGCAAGTTCGAAGGCGATGAGGTGGAGATTCTAGTGGCAGGCGCTCGGCAACATTTTACGGTTACCGAGGCCAAATAGCCGACTCAGTGAACCGGCAATTCTACGCCGTCGAACAGCTCTTCCAGCTCCTGCTTGTTGTGGCACTGGATCGCCTTGGCCATGACTTCACGGGTCAGGTGCGGTGCAAACTTCTCGATGAAGTCGCACATGAAGCCCCGCAGGAAGGTGCCACGGCGGAAACCGATCTTGGTCACGCTGGACTCGAACAGCTCGCTGGCATCGAGCACCACCAAATCTTTGTCGAGCGCCGTGTCGACCGCCATCTTGGCGACAATACCCACGCCCAGGCCGAGGCGTACGTAAGTCTTGATCACGTCGGCGTCGGCTGCGGTGAACACCACTTTGGGTGTCAGGCCGCGATGGCTGAAGGCTTCGTCGAGCTTGGAGCGGCCAGTGAAACCGAACACATACGTCACGATCGGGTATTCAGCCAGGGCTTCCAGGGTCAGCTTCGGCAGCTTGGCCAACGGGTGGCCTTGGGGCACGACAACGCAACGGTTCCAGCGGTAGCACGGCATCATCACCAGGTCGCCGAACAGCTCCAGGGCTTCGGTAGCGATGGCGAAATCGACAGTGCCATCAGCGGCCATTTCGGCAATCTGCATCGGCGACCCTTGGTGCATGTGCAGCGCTACGTCGGGGTACTGCTTGATGAAATCGCGGATCACCGGCGGCAATGCATAGCGCGCCTGGGTGTGGGTGGTGGCGATGGACAGGGTGCCCTTCTTCTCGTTGGAAAACTCCTGGGCGATCTGCTTGATGCTTTCGACTTTGCGCAGGATCTCACCGGCGGTGGTGATGATGCGCTCACCGGCCGGGGTCACGCGGGTCAGGTGCTTGCCGCTGCGCGCGAACACTTCAACGCCCAGCTCGTCTTCGAGCAGGCGGATCTGCTTGCTGATACCGGGTTGTGAGGTGTAGAGGCTTTGAGCGGTAGCGGAAACGTTGAGGTCGTGGTGCGCCACTTCCCAGATGTAGCGCAGTTGTTGAAGCTTCATATGTGTCCCTCAAAGCAGATAGACGCCACGGGTATCAGCGACGGTATATAACTATATTAAAGGTTCGACGGATAAATCTAGAACTTTTTATCGTTTTTATCCATCACACGTCATCACTGCGTCGACGTTGCAACGAAGGCACCAGGTAAACCGGCACCGTAGACAGCTGCAGTACCCGTGCAGCGGTGCGCCCCAACGGAGTGGCCGCCGCGGTTGCATGGCTATGACTGCCTACGATCAGCAGATCCACGGACAGTTTGCGCAGTTGGTCGAGAATCACCTCGCACGGGTCCCCCTGGATCACCCGTACCGAGCGAATCAACTTCAGGTCTAGCTCGCCTTCCCCCAACTCTTCGCGAAAACTGTCCAGCACCCGTTGCTCGATAGTCGCCATCACCGTGGTCAACCCCTGGCTCTGCCATTCACTCAGGGCCTTTTCATCAAGGTAGCTCTGTAACACCGATTCGGCGAACAGCCCGATAGGCTCGACCACATGAATCACATACAGGTCCGCCTTGAACGTTCGGGCCAGCGCCAGCGCATGTTGCATCACATAAGGCGCGTACAGACCGAGGTCTGTGGCGTACAGCATCGAACGGATCATAGAACCCCCTGGAACTGCCAGGATGGCGGAGATGAAATCAGCTTAGCAGTGCCTCGCTGACTTCGACTGACTTAGCGCTTCACCTCATTACTGATGCCATGGGGCACATGCCCGGTAGCGACGAACTCCATGGCTTTTTCGCAATGCCCGGCCTGGTCATCGAAAAACACATCAGCCGCGAAGGCTTCCAGGAATGCGGATTTTTCCAGGCCACCCAGGAACAGCGACTCATCCAGTCGGATATCCCACTCGCGCAAGGTGCGAATCACCCGCTCATGGGACGGCGCCGAACGGGCGGTGACCAGGGCGGTGCGGATCGGACAGGCTTCGTCTGGAAACTCGCGCTGCAACAAGTTGAGCGCCGCCAGGAAACCTTTGAAGGGACCGCCGTGCAAAGGCTGGCGGGCCGACTCCCGTTCATTGGCCTGGAACGCTTCCAGGCCGCCGGCCTGGTAAACACGCTCGGACTCATCGGAGAACAGCACCGCGTCGCCATCGAAGGCAATCCGCAGCTCTTCACTGGAGGCACGATTTGGGCCGCCAGACAAAATCGTCGCCGCCGCAAACCCGGCATCGAGGGCACTGCGCACGTCTTCAGCATGGGTCGAGAGAAACAGATGGCAACCAAACGCGGCCAAATAAGGATAAGGACTACGCCCGCCTACGAATGCGGCGCGGGAAATATCCAGGCCGTAATGCTGGATCGAATTGAACACGCGTAGGCCTGTGTCGGCACTGTTGCGCGATACCAGCACCACTTCGACTCGAGCTCGGCCCAGGCTGGCGTTCAAGCTCAGCAGCTTCTTCACCAGCGGGAATGCGTCACCGGGCTCGAGGATTTCCTCCTCGTGTTCGATCTGATACTGGCGATAGGTCTCGACCCCTTCGGCCAGGTAGACCTTATGGCTTTCGCTCAGGTCGAACAGTGCCCGCGAGGAAATCGCCAACACCAGTTTGTCGCCCAATCCTTTTGCCACAGTACGCTCCCCGACTCAGCGGTTATGCCGATCAATAAAACTCAAGGCCTGGTAAAGCGCCTGCATCCGCGGCAACTCGCAACCGGCAGCCTTGGCGGCAGCGAGTGGCCGGGCGTAGATCGCCGCCAGTTCCAGCGGGCGCTTGTGCACATGGTCGTGGTACATGCTTGGCAGGTAGTCGTCCATGGTTTCGGTCATGGTGAACATCTGCTCGGCGTAACTCTTGGGGATTTCATGGCCGCAGGCGTGAGCCCCCTGTACCACTTCAGCCATCAGCGCCTGGATCAGCTCGCGGCTGGATTCGTCGGCCATCATCGCCGTGGTGCCGGTACCGAGCAACACGGAGAGGCCATTGTAGGGCACGTTCCACACCAGTTTGTGCCAACGGGCCTGATGCACATTGGCCATGGCCTGGGACTCGATGCCGGCCGCGTGAAACAGCGCGGCCCCGGCTTCGACAATCGCCTTTTGCGCATCCTCATCATTGGCCGCCGTGCCGCTGTGATAACCCAGATTGACCCGGCCCAGCGCCTGATGCTCGATCACGCCGGGGGCAGAACGGTGCACGCCGATGTAACACAGGCCGCCAAGCAAGTGCAGGGACGCTGGCAAGTATTCACGCAGGCTGTCTTCGACATCGAGGCCGTTTTGCAGTAACACCACCTTGGCGTCCGGCGCGGCGACTTGGGCAATGGTCGGGGCCAGGTCGACGTTGCCGGTCGACTTGGTACCCACCAGCAGCCAGTCGCACGGCGGCATATCGGCGGCGCGGGCATAAGCCTGCACCGGGTGCAGGTGCAAAGGGCCATGCACCGTACTGTTGAGGTGCAGGCCCTGCTCGCTGACCGCCGCGTATTCACTGCGCAGCAGGAAGCGCACGTCGAAACCGGCGCGCGCCAGCATCAAACCGTAAAAGCCACCGATGGCGCCGGTGCCGATGATGCCAATGCGGGGTGATTGTGCGGTCATGGCAGATCCTCTGGAATGCGGGTAAGCGCTTGGTGGATAGAGTCGTTCAGGTCAGCAAGTGTAAGACGCGTCTGCAATTGCCCGAGGAATTGACCCTCGCACACCACGAACAGCGCCGGCAAATGAAAGATCTGGTAGCGTTCGACCGCGCCACCGTTGTGCCCGGCATCCACCCAGCACACGCGGTCCACCGGCAGCGACCAGCCGGGTACCTGCTGGCGCGCCCAACGGCAACTGGAACACCCACTGCTGGTAAACACAACCAGCGAAATACCTGGCAATCCCAGCAATTGCTGGTCAATATCCAGGTCGGTCAATTCCAGTTCCTTCACTATACTGCTGCCACCGCCGTCATTTGGACGGTGCTCGGAGTCCGTGTACATGGGTCGTTTTTTACCTCACCCTGATGATGTCGCTGTCGAGTTAATCCAACGCCCCTCTCCTGCCATTCCCCGCCAACGCCTGCACACGGTCGGCCTGGGCGGCATCGCCTGCCATTGGCCACGCGCCTGGCGCGAAGGCACGGCGGTTGATCTGCTTATTCCCTCCCTGGGCGCCAGCGCGCGTTATCCAGGCTATGTGGCGTGGTGCCGCAAGGTGGAAAACGGTTACCGCGTCGGTGTCGCGTTTACCGATGAACATGCACTGTTCGGTGCACGAATGGGTGAGCAAGCATGCCGGATAGAGCGCTACTGCCGCCAGCACGAAGACGCCGAACCGACACCCCAGCAACTCGAAGCCCTGGCCCGTGAGTGGGTATCGCGCCATGCCAGCGAGTTCTCCCATGAGGCCTTTGTGGCGCCAGCGCTGGATTAAAGCGGGCTTTGCCCATTGTCGCGGGCCCTTGTTACGCGCTAAGGTTCCTCCCCCCTGCATTCAAATCATGCTGTGCTCCGCCGCACGGGGATGGCTGGCGGCCGGCACCCGTGACCCTGACGAGTAACACGATGGCTGATTTACCGATCAATGACCTAAACGTCGAATCCAACGAGACCCTGATCACGCCCGATCAGCTCAAGCGCGAAATTCCTTTGAGCGACGCTGCCCTGCAGACCGTCACCAAGGGCCGCGAAGTCATCCGTGACATTCTCGACGGCACCGACCACCGCCTGTTCGTCGTCATCGGGCCTTGCTCGATCCACGACCTGAAGGCTGCCCACGAGTACGCCGAGCGCCTCAAAGTGCTGGCGGCGGAAGTGTCCGACACCCTGTACCTGGTGATGCGCGTCTATTTTGAAAAACCGCGTACCACTGTGGGCTGGAAAGGCTTGATCAACGACCCGTACCTGGACGACTCATTCAAGATCCAGGACGGTCTGCACATCGGTCGTCAGTTGCTGCTGGACCTGGCCGAGATGGGTCTGCCCACCGCCACCGAAGCCCTGGACCCGATCTCCCCGCAGTACCTGCAGGACCTGATCAGCTGGTCGGCCATCGGCGCACGCACCACTGAATCCCAGACGCACCGTGAAATGGCGTCCGGCCTGTCCTCGGCCGTGGGCTTCAAGAACGGCACCGACGGCGGCCTGACCGTGGCGATCAACGCGCTGCAATCGGTCTCCAGCCCGCACCGTTTCCTGGGGATCAACCAGGAAGGTGGCGTGTCCATCGTCACCACCAAGGGCAACGCCTACGGTCACGTGGTGCTGCGTGGCGGCAACGGCAAGCCCAACTATGATTCGGTCAGCGTTGCGCTGTGCGAGCAGGCACTGAACAAGGCCAAGATCAAGCCGAACATCATGGTCGACTGCAGCCACGCCAACTCCAACAAGGACCCGGCCTTGCAGCCGCTGGTGATGGAAAACGTCGCCAACCAGATCCTGGAAGGCAACCAGTCGATCATCGGCCTGATGGTCGAAAGCCACCTGAATTGGGGTTGCCAGGCGATTCCAAAAGACCTGGCCGACTTGCAGTACGGCGTGTCGATCACCGATGCCTGCATCGACTGGGCGGCTACCGAAAACACCCTGCGCAGCATGCATGCCAAGCTCAAGGACGTTCTGCCTAAACGCAAACGCACCTGACTTTAAACTGCGCACACAAAAACGCCGGGCTAAGCCCGGCGTTTTTCATGGTGCTGTTTACGGTTTACAGCTTTGCGGCATGGCGCTGGTGGCGCTCCATGTAACGTTCTACGTAGGAGCAGGACGGGATCACCGTATAGCCTGCCTCTTCGGCGAACTTCAGGGCTTCCTCGGTCAGTGCCGCCGCAATCCCACGGCCCCGCAGTGCGTTGGGCACGAAGGTCCGATAGATATCCAGGGTCTGTTTGCCGAGGTCCATATAGGTCAGATAGGCACGATGACCGTCCACATTGGTCTCGAACTGATGACCAGCCTGGTCATGGTGGATGGACAACGCCTCGCTCATCACTACTCCTCGCGGGTCTTGGTTTCTGACCCCTACCTTACCGATGTTTGTCCGGCGAAGGAACATCTACGCCACCCCGTGCCGGTTTCGACAACGAGAAAACCCTGAGCGTTTACAACCAGCACGTAGGGAATAGTAGGCACCAATCCTGAAATTGCTCAAGGCGCGCTCGTCATCCCCTGCCGCTGGTGGATATAGAAAGGGCTCCGATCAACCTGGGATCGAAAGCCTGAACATTGCCGGCAGTTGAACCTTAAGACGAACAGGCGCTCTTAAAGTCACCTCTACATGCGCAAAAGATGCCGGGCAAAGCAAAGCCAGGCTGAACGTAAGTGTCAGCTTGGATATATAAATTTTCATCTGTTTACAAGGCTTAACACATGCGGGCCGGCCCTTTCAGCCTGGATCCAATTTTCGCCTGTTTGAAAAAAATTGGACGGTTTTTATACAAACCTCCAAAAGATTAGCCAAAATAGATTCGGCGCGAGAATTTTTTTTGCTTCTTGCGCTACGTCAGTTTACTTACTACAAGTAATGGGTAGTATGTACGCCGGCTATTAGCTCACCCTGGGCGAACTAGCCATCTAATAGAAAGTCCTTGAAGGGGAACACGATGAACAACGTTCTGAAATTCTCTGCTCTGGCTCTGGCCGCAGTTCTGGCTACCGGTTGCAGCAGCGTCTCCAAAGAAACCGAAGCTCGTCTGACTGCAACTGAAGACGCAGCAGCTCGCTCCCAGGCCCGTGCAGACGAAGCCTACCGTAAAGCTGATGAAGCTCTGGCTGCTGCTCAAAAAGCACAACAGACTGCTGACGAAGCTAACGAGCGCGCACTGCGTATGCTTGAAAAAGCTAGCCGCAAGTAATAATCCTTCGGGGTTGTTATCAAGCCGATCCATTTATGGGTCGGCTTTTTTATTGCCTGGGGTTTGCACCTGAATCGCGGGCAATAAAAAGCCCGCCGTAGCGGGCTGTTGATCACACAACGTTACTGCTGCAGATCGATCGGCACACTGGCGGCCACCGAGGCTGCGCCAGGCACGCCGATTTCCGTCGGCAAGCCGTCTTCCGCCGCCACTACATCACGCACCTGGTCCCAGTTCACGCGCAATTGGTTGGCCAAGTCTTCACGCTTGAGCAAGGCATTGATGACGGCGGTGTGTTTGTCGACCACTGACGGCGTCCCGTCATCATTCAATGGCGTATGCGCTTCAAGGTAGACCTTGCCACCACTGCGACCAAACTTGTAGGCATCGTTGATGATGCGCACCGACGTCCCCACCGGCACCATGCCCGCCATCTCCAGCACGTTGTTGTTGAACATGCGGAAACAACCGTGGCTTGTACGCGTGCCGATACCAAACTTCATATTGGAACCATGGATCAGGTAACCCGGCGTGCCCAGGGTGAACTTGAACGGCCCCAGCGGGTTGTCCGGACCGGCCGGCACCACGTTGGGCAGCGGGTCGCCGTTGGCAGCGTGCTCGGCCTTGATCGACGCGGGCGGCGTCCAGGTCGGGTTGGGTGTCTTGGCAATGATGCTGGTGTGGGCGATTGGCGACCCCCAGCCTTCACGGCCGATCCCCAACGGGAACGTGTAGACCACGTTCTGGCCCTTGGGGAAGTAATAGAGTCGGTATTCCGCCAGGTTGATCACAATACCTTCGCGCGGGCCCGGCGGCAGGATGAAGCGCGTCGGCAACACGATCTCGGTGCCTGCCCCCGGCAACCAGGCGTCCACGCCCGGGTTGGCCGCCACCATCTCCGAATAGCCCAGGTCATAGGTGGTGCCCAGGTCGGCAAACGTGTCTTCGTACTTGGCCTTGATCACCTGGACCTGGCCGACGATGTCTTCACCCGGTGGTGGCAAGGGCAACTGCAGGGCTGACGCCGAACCGGCCGCACAGAGGGCAGCGAGAGACAGGCAGCAGGTGACGACGGAAAGGCGCGACAACATCCGGTAAATCCTTCGCAGAACGACGGGTAGGTAAACATCGATTGTATACGTGAAGCGCGCTTCTAGCTGCCCCCTACAACTCGAAACGCAGCTCCGGCCAGATCGGCGGCGTACCGCGCTTCTGGGATTCCAGGATGGCGCGGCACAAAGGGCACAGGCGCTGGTCCTGGAAGATCGAACGATCAACCCGCGACCAACGCGGTTGCGCAGGCAATAACGTGCCGCACAGCGTGCGATCGATGGAGCCGCCCAGTTCCAGTTGACGCGCCACCAGATGCACCCGCACTTCCTGGCAGGCGAACAGATCCAGCTGCTCGTCCGGCTCGATCAGTTGGTAGTTAAACAGGGACCAGGCAGGACGCGACATCAGGGGCTCCAAATCGGGGGGGCGCCACCTTAGCCGAAAGCCTGCCGGTAGAAAAGCGTCATAGCAGCGGTTTTAGCGTCGGCCAGACATTTTCCAGCAACTTGCCCTGGGCGCCGACCGCCGGGTGCAGTTGATCAGCCTGCATCAGCTCCGGATGCCCGCCCACGCCTTCAAGGAAAAACGGCACCAGCGGGACGTTTTTCTGTTTGGCCAGCACGCCATAGACCTCGGCAAACGCGGTGGTGTAGCGCGGGCCATAATTGGGCGGTAACTGCATGCCCAGCAACAGCACCTTGGCGCCGATGGCCTTGGAGCGATCAATCATCGAGGCAAGATTTTGTTGCAATTGCGCCGGCGGCTGGCCGCGCAGGCCATCGTTGCCGCCCAATTCGATGATCACAACCTCGGGCTTATGCTCTGCAAGCGCCGCCGGCAGCCGCGCCAGGCCTCCGGCACTGGTGTCGCCGCTGATGGAGGCATTCACCACTTTATCGTCGAAACCCTCCTTCTTGAGCCGTTGCTCGAGCAGGGCTACCCACCCTTTGCGGGTATCCAGGCCGAAACCGGCACTGATACTATCGCCAACGATCAGGACTGTACCCGCCGCTGCGTTCTGGGCCATGCACATCAAGGCCAGGCCAGCACTCAAAAACCACATTCGCATCGGATTCTCCATGGGCGCAAGCATTCTCATCGCGCGGGACCTTAGCAAAGTGGTTCCCAGCGCGGAAGGTGAACTGACTATCCTGCACGAACTGAGCCTGGAACTGAACAAGGGCGACAGCCTGGCCATCGTTGGCAGCTCCGGTTCCGGCAAATCCACCCTCCTCGGCCTGCTGGCCGGCCTCGACCTGCCCAGCAGCGGCGAAGTCACCCTCGCCGGCCAAGCCCTCAGCACCCTCGACGAAGACCAGCGCGCGCGCATTCGCGCCGAGCACGTGGGTTTCGTCTTCCAGTCTTTCCAATTGCTCGACAGCCTCAATGCGCTGGAAAACGTCATGCTTCCGCTGGAGCTCGACGGCCGCAAGGACGCCCGCGAACGCGCCCGGCACCTGCTCGAGCGCGTTGGCCTGGGCCAACGCCTGACCCACTCGCCTCGCCAACTGTCGGGCGGCGAGCAACAACGGGTGGCGATTGCCCGCGCCTTTGCGGCCGAGCCGGACGTGTTGTTTGCCGATGAGCCCACGGGCAACCTCGACAGCCACACCGGCGAACGCATCAGCGACCTGCTGTTCGAACTCAATAAAGAGAGCGGCACGACCCTGGTGCTGGTCACCCATGACGAGCGCCTGGCCCATCGTTGCCGACGCCTGATCCGCCTTGAAGCCGGCCTGATGGTCGCGCCCCTGGAGCCTTGATGGCACGTTTGCCGCTGTTGCGCCTGTTCAGCCTTGCCATGCGCCAATTGCTGCGCGATGCCCGCGCTGGTGAATTGCGCGTGTTGTTCTTCGCCCTGCTGGTGGCCGTGGCCGCCAGCACCGCCATCGGTTATTTCGGCGCCCGCCTCAACGGCGCCATGCTGTTGCGCGCCACCGAGTTCCTCGGCGCAGACCTGGTCCTGGAAGGCAGTTCGCCTGCGCGTCCCGAGCAGGTCCAGTCCGGCATCGAGCTGGGCCTGGATCATGCGAGCGTGGTGGAGTTCTCCAGCGTGATCGCCACCGATAACGGCATCCAGCTTTCCAGCATCAAGGCGGTGAACGAGCAGTACCCGCTGCGGGGCGAACTGAAAAGCGCCGCCGCACCCTTCGGTGAAGAAACATCCGGCGGCGAGCCAAAACCCGGCGAAGCCTGGGTGGAGGCGCGGCTGCTGACGGCGTTGAACCTCAAGGTCGGCGACAGCGTCGACGTCGGCATGAAGACCCTGCGCCTCGCGCGAGTGCTGACCTACGAGCCCGATCGTGCCGGCAACTTCTACAGCCTCACGCCACGGGTGATGATCAACCTGGCAGACCTGCAGGCCACGGGGGTGGTCCAGCCCGGCAGCCGCGTCAGTTACCGCGAGCTGTGGCGTGGCCCCCAAGGCACCACGGTCCTGCAAACCTATCGCGACCTGATCAAGCCGGGGCTCGCCGCCAACCAGCGGCTGCAGGATTCACGCGACGGCAACCAACAGATCGGCGGCGCCCTGGGCAAGGCCGAACGCTACCTGAACATGGCCAGCCTGGTGGCGGTGCTGCTCGCCGGCGTGGCCGTGGCGCTGTCCGCCAACCGGTTCGCCACCCGACGCTTCGACGCCAGCGCCTTGTTGCGCTGCCTCGGGTTGTCACGGCGTGAAGCCATGTTGCTGTTCAGCCTGCAATTGACCGTCCTGGGCCTGCTGGCCAGCCTGGCCGGCGCTTTGCTCGGCTGGCTGGCACAGTTTGGCCTGTTCTACTTCCTGCACGACCTGCTGCCTTCGGACGTTCCCCCCGGCGGGCTGTTGCCGGCAATCGCCGGGATAGGTACGGGCCTGGTCGCACTGGCCGGCTTCGCGTTGCCGCCACTGGCCGCGCTGGGCCGCGTGCCGCCGTTGCGGGTGTTGCGCCGCGACCTGTTGCCGATCCCGTCCAGCACCTGGATGGTCTACGGCACGGCGCTGTTTGCCCTGGGCTTGATCATGTGGCGCTTGAGCCTCGACCTGGTACTCACCTTCGCCCTGCTCGGCGGTGGCGTCGTGGCTGCGCTGATCCTCGGTGGCTTGCTGCTGTTGCTGCTGCAGAGCCTGCGCCGCCTGCTGGCCCGTGCCTCCCTGCCCTGGCGCCTGGGCCTTGGCCAGTTGTTACGTCACCCGCTGGCAGCTGCTGGCCAGTCGCTGGCGTTCGGCCTGATCCTGCTGTCGATGGGCCTCATCGCCCTGCTGCGCGGCGAGTTGCTCGACACCTGGCAAAACCAGTTGCCCAAGGACGCACCCAACTATTTCGCGCTGAACATCCTGCCTGCCGACAAAGACGCCTTCGGCGCCCGCCTGTTGGAACTGCAAGCGCAATCCGCCCCGCTGTATCCAGTGGTGCCTGGCCGGCTGATCAGTATCAATGGCGAGCCGGTGCAAGAGATTGTCAGCAAGGATTCCAGCGGCGACCGCGCCGTGCAGCGGGACCTCAGCCTGACCTGGGCCGCCGACCTGCCGCCCGGCAATGCGCTGACCGCAGGCACGTGGTGGTCGCCGCAACCGGCGGATGAAATCCCTGGCGTCTCGGTGGAAGCCAAAGTGGCGGAAAGCCTCAAGCTCAAACTGAACGACCACCTGGTGTTCACCGTGGCAGGGGAAAATCGCGAAGCCCGGGTCACCAGCCTGCGGACCATCAACTGGGATAATTTCCAACCCAACTTCTTCATGATTTTCCAGCCCGGCACCTTGAAGGACCTGCCGGCCACCTACCTGACCAGCTTTTACCTGGCACCGGGTCACGACCAACAGATCGTCGACCTCTCCCGGGCTTTCCCGGCGGTGACCATCCTGCAGGTCGAGGCGCTGCTGGAGCAGTTGCGCAGCATTCTTGCCCAGGTAACCCTGGCGGTGGAATACGTGCTGCTGTTCGTACTGGCGGCCGGCATGGCGGTGCTGTTCTCCGGCCTGCAAGCCACCCTGGACGAACGTATTCGCCAGGGCGCGCTGCTGCGTGCGCTGGGGGCTGAACGCAAGCTGCTGGTCAAGGCCCGGCGCATCGAGTTCGGATTGCTGGGGGCCGCCAGCGGATTACTGGCTGCGCTGGGGACGGAGTTGGTGACCTGGGTGTTGTACCGCTATGCGTTCGACCTCGCCTGGCATCCTCACCCGTGGCTGTTGTTACTGCCGGTGATCGGCGCGGTGTTGATTGGCACCGCCGGAGTGTTCGGCACCCGTCGGGCCCTCAACGCAAGCCCATTGACCGTCCTGCGCGAAGGTTGAAACGACAATGGCCCGCCTGCCTCACGGCAGGCGGGCCATTGTTA
>NZ_AOHM01000076.1:0-22509 GCF_000510895.2 Pseudomonas sp. FH1 | reverse complement strand
TCGCTTCATGGCGTACGTTTTGAGGGAACAAGTCCATGGTTACTTTTGCGCTTTTCAAAAGTGACCCGCTGTAAGAGCGGAACCAATAGTGGCCATCACTCAAATAACGGATATGTACTCAATCAAAACCCCACCCCCTGCAACGGCAACTCATAAGACTTCTTAACCGTCCGAACCACCAACGTAGAAGAATAAGTCCGAATCGGAATATCCCGATAAGTCTCCAAAAACCGATAGATATACTCAGTATATTCAGCAGCATCCCGAAACTTCGCCACCATCACAAAATCAAACTCCCCCGTCATCAAGTAGCAGTCCTGAATCTCCGGATGACCAGAAAGTATGTGCTGCATCCTGCGATCAATATCATTGCTGTCCCTGTCCAGCTTGATCAGGAAAAACGCCGTCACCTGGATCCCCAACTTGCGCTCATCCAAGACCGCCACTTTCGCCTTGATAATCCCCACGCTCTCCATCCGGCGAATCCGCCGGTAACAACTGGTGGAAGACAGCCCCACACTGTCGCTCAACAACTCCAGGCTCTGGTCGCAATCCTTTTGCAACTTGCCCAGGATCTTCAAATCCATGGCGTCTGTCATCGGTTCTAAATCGTCCTTGAAAATTGCAATGAATCCGTCGCATTGACGGGCCAATTTGCACAAATCCTGCGCAGTGGCTAGTTAACATCGATTCAGCTTAGCAGCCTGGCCAACACCTGGCCTCAAGGCGGCATGAGAGGGATCTTATGATAGTCGCGAAACCGACATGGACCGCTGATATCCAAGGACTTTTCAGCGCACCCTACTGGATACCCGCCAGCCAGCGCGCCGCCGTTGCGGCCACTTGGATCGGCTGCATGAATGCCTACGATGTGTTCCTGGAAGACCCGGCGTCAGTCAAGACCTGGTCGGAAACCATCTACCAGCACCTCGCCTCGCGCAACATGCCGCTGACCAGCGACCAACAGCAGTTCTGGCCCATCGATGCCCTGGAAACCTTCCGCCTGTGGGTCAACCAGGGTTGGCGGCTGGACAGCATCTCGCCGTTTGACCTGGCCGAGCGCATCCCGCCACCAGCGCTGCCGCACCCGGTCAAGCGCGTACGCCAGGACATCCGCTCGCTGAGCGCCGACGAACTGAACCTGTACCGCGCCAAACTGGATGACGTGATGCGCATCAGCGACCCCGACAGCGGTTCGCCCTGGCAGCGTTACGCCTACATCCATACCAACTGGTGCCTGCATTACCAGGAAGCCTTCGCCCTGTGGCATCGCGCCTATCTGCTGTACCTCGAAGCGTTGATCGACTGCGCGATCCCTTACTGGGACTGGATGGCCGCCGACGCCAGCATCGACGGCAGCCCCCAGGCCGGTCTGCCCCAGGCGTTCCTTGATGAAACCTATGTGCACCCGCAGACCGGCGAAGTGCGGCGCAACCCGTTGCGTTATGCGGCGGCCAAGGACGGCTGTTCCAAGGTGTGCGCCACCGCGCCGGTCGGGGACGTGGATTGCCTGTATGTGCAGCGCAACCCGCTGTTCTATACCCAGGGCGAGGCCTTTCGTTTCGAGCGCACCCAACTGTATGGCATGAGCCGGATCTTCCAGCAGCAGGTGGTCGATGCGCTCACGTTCACCACGTTCAGCCAGCCCCAAGGGGTGCCGGGTTACCCCTGGGCCAACATCACCAGCTTCGACCCGCCGCAACCGAATGACCTGTATCCCAACCGCGCGCTGAATTTCGACGGGCTCTACGAGCAGCCCCACGATAACTACCACGGCTGGATCGGTGGTGACATGGCCGACAACGCCTACACCGCGTTCGACCCGGTGTTCTGCTCCTACCACGCCAATATTGACCGCATGCTGGAAGTCTGGATCCGCGCCAACCCGGCGGCGCAGTACACCACCCAATGCCTGTTGCAGCCCTTCGCTGGCCATCAGGCGGCTGAGGTGAGCTTCACCAGCGCCGACGCCTGGCGCTACACCACTCTGGGTGACATGGCCCAGGACAGCCGGCACATCGGCTACGACTACGGCACCCCGGTGGCCCCGCAGTTCGGCGCAGCCAAGGCTGCGTGCTGCCATCAGCAAAAGGCTGCCATCACCGGCCCCTGGGTGGTGTTCGATCACGTGCGCTGCACCCACGACACTTACCTGATCGACGTTTTCCTCAACCAACCGGACGCCACGGCGCAACACGCCAATACCGACAACCCGCATTACGTCGGACGCTTCAGCCGCATCGGCATGGGCCTGGTGGACGACAAGGGCCGCTGTATCACCCAGGGCGTCTCCCGCGCACTGAATGCCGCGCGCAACGCCCAGGCGCTGAACCTTAAACCGAGCGATACAGCGCAGTTATCGCTGATCGTGACCCATCCCGATACTGGCCAGGTATTGACGCCCGATGCATACGCGCCCCTGCCTGGCTTTATCGCGCAACTGGTGTGGGACGACCCACGCCAAACCTCTGCCGGGCCCGCTCCGGGTGCCGGTTGCTGCTCCACTTCCACCACCGCCAATGCTGGAGAACCGACATGAGCACGCCCTTCACCCAATTCACCTCCCCGGCCGAACAAGCCCCCAAGGACTACAACAAGCTAGGCCTGGAAAACCAGTTGCCGACCTTCGAAACCGACTGGAACAACAACGTCACCGGCTGGACCCAGATGTCGGTGATCGGCAACCCCTGGTCCAACCTCAACGACGCACCACGCTCGGGCTACTACAACCCGATCGAAAGCGGCTACGGCACACAGACGCCAGTGACCATCACCTGGCAGCCCTTCCCCAACCGGCTGTGGACGTTTTTCTATAACAATGGCGCCGCCGTGGTCCCGCAACTGGGTGGCAAGGCCATGACCCTGGACCAGGTGATGCAGTTGACCGATCACGGCCAGATCACCCTCAACAACACCCTGTATTCGCTCTACCCGGACCCGAAGGCGACCCAACTGCAGATCCCCAGCGTGCTGTGCAAGTCCATCAACTGGAACGGCCCCTACGCCGACTTTTCACCTTCGGGCCCAAGGGGCTGGCTGGATGAATACTGCGAGTGGTCGATCACCCGCGACCCCGACGGCAACATGCGCAGCATCATGTTCACCAGCGAGAACCCGGCGTATTTCCTGACCATGTGGAACATCGACCCGCAGGCCGTGCTGGGGCTGTACAAAGCCTATGTCGACCCACAAGTGAAGATCGAAGACCTGTACCTGCGCTATACCGCCAACGGCCCGACCGGCAAGGCCGGTGACCCGGTGCTTGACCCCACCACCGGCCAGCCCGCCTACGACACCGTGAACAAATGGAATTCCGGCACCGTGCGTATTCCCGGCGTATCGGGCGGCGCGATGCACCTGACCTCCGGCCCCAATACCTTGAGTGCCGAAATCTACCTGGCAGCGGCGGCGACTATCTTGCGCCCGCTCAACAGCAGCCGTAACCAGCAAAGCCTGATCTGCTGCGCCCAGTACGGGCAGAACTACCGCAACTCCGATCCGCATATCGGTTATTCCGCCAACCAGGAAGCCGTGAAAGCCCTGATTTCCTTGACCAACCCCATCGGCCTGTACCTGCAACAACCCAAGTCCTTCAGCACCTGGAAAGGCCCGCAAGGCCAGAACGTGAGCAGCTACTGGCGCATCACCCGTGGCACCGCCGGCACCGGGCCGAACAACTCCGACCAGATCCTGCAGGCGGTGTTCGAGGTGCCGGCCAGCGCGGGGTTCTCGATCAATGACATCACCATCAACGGCACGCCGATTGACTACGTGTGGGTGATCGCCAACGAGCTGAATGTGGCCTTGAGCGTCACCCCGGCACCGCTCAGCGGCACACCCAAGGAGTGCGATTGCGTGGCGGCCAACAATACCGATGCGCAACCCTGGCCCGTGCAGTTGCTGCCGATTGACCTGTTCTACGGCCAATCCCCCAGCGACTTGCCGGCCAGCTTTGCGCCCGGCAGCTCAGGCCAGTTCGTGCTGGTGGTGCAAGGCGCCGACCCGAACACCACGGCGGAGGATGCACGGGTGCAGTTCTCCAACCCAGGCATCACGGCCCAGGTCACGCAGTTTCTGCCGGATGCTTCGGCGATTCCTGGGCAGACCGACAGCGGCGGCACCCAGGGCTACATCATGACCGTCACCGTCAGCAGCAACGCGGCGCCGGGACTGGTCAGCGTGCGCGCGCTGAACCCCAGCGAAGCCGCCAACCCCAGCGCCACCCAGCACCCATGGGAAAGTGGCCTGGCGCTGGTGCCCGTCGCCTGAGTGCCTGCCGGCCGCCCATGCCTGGCGTGGGCGGCCGCCTCTTGAGTCTTGAGCAAGGAATGCGACCATGAACGGATGGCTTCGCCCGCTGCGCCGGGCACGCTTGAATGTGTTGTGCTGGATCACCTGCGCCCTTCTCCCCTTCGCACCCGCACCGGTCAGCGCGGCGTCAGATGCCCAGAGCTGCGTCAGTCAGTTGGTGTTCGACCCCACCAGCGGCGGCTTCCTGCCGGTGAACAACTTCGGCACCGAGCAGGACTTTCTCAACTGTTTCGGCTGGCAGTTGTTCATCGCCATGAACTGGCCGGTCAACCCCGGCTGGCCAGCCAACCCGAGCCTGGCCGGGGAGCCGGACACGCAAAGCACCGCGGCCCAGTTCGGCGTGCCGCCAACGCCCGGCCAGCCCATGAGCAATGCCCCGGTGTGGGCCAGCTACAAGGATGCCAGCGAGATCTTCCTGCCCGGGGCGCCCAAGCCCTCCGGCTGGGGCGTGGAAACCCGGGTGCCGTCCAATTGCACCGCCACCGGCAACCTCAAGGCGTTTTCCACGGGCGCGCGTAAATTCATTACGGCCACCTCCGAAAGCGCGATCAACCGCAAACACCGCTTCCACTTGTCCAGCGGCACCCAGGTGACCTTGCCGGATTCGATCATGGAGGCTTCCGGCGGCTGGCTCACGGACCAGTCGGGCAACCTGGTGTTTTTCGAGCGCAAGGTCGGCAAGGCCGAGTTCGACTACATCGTCGACAACGGGCTGTACGACGCCGCCAACCAACTGATCGTTGCGCAGAACAGCGACAACCGGCACCCGGCCGGCCTGTCACTGCCGGCCGGCAAACTGGTGCGCGAGCTGCCGGCCCAGGCGCTGCCCCAGGAAGAACTCGGCGCCCTGGAACTCAAAGCGGCCTGGCGCGTACTCACCAACAAACCCGAGCTGTACGGGCGTTACCTGACCACCGTCGCCTGGCTGCAACGCCCGGATACGCTGCAATGCACCCAGGAAGTAGTGGGCCTGGTGGGCCTGCACATCATCAACAAGACCCAGACCCAGCCGAACTTCATCTGGACCACCTTCGAGCAGGTCGACAACGTGCCCGACGGCGGCGCCACCCCGCCCGGCGGCTACAGCTTCAACAACCCGGCCTGCACCGGTGACACGTGCACGCCCAACGTCGCACGGGTGCAGTGCGATGCCACCCACACACCGCCCAACTGCACGCCCCTTGATCAGCCGGTGCAGGCCACGCGGGTCAATGCCACGCCCCAGGACATGCAAGCGCTGAACACGGCGGTGCAGCAGACTTTCGCGCAGAAGACCCAGGGCCAGTCGGTGTTCCAGTACTACAAACTGGTGAATGTGCTGTGGTCCAAGACGCCCAACGCGCCCAACGATCCAGGCCCTGGGCCCAACGTGAAGGTGCCGCTGTCCTATGGGCCGTTTGTCAGCGACCAGAGTGTCGTCGTCGCCAACACCACGATGGAAACCTATGTGCAGAGCGACAACTGCAACGACTGCCATCAGTACGCGACGATTGCCGGCGGGTCCAAACTGGCGTCGGATTTCTCGTTCCTGTTCGGCAATGCCGACTCCGCGAAAAATACGCGCCTGATCAAACGCATCGAGGCGTTCAAGACCCTCAAGGACAATCCGTAGCCGAGGCAAAAAAAGGGGCGATCAGTGATCGCCCCGAACAGTACAACGAGAGGTCCTTTCCAAAGTCTTACAGGCTGATCTGCTTACGCTCCTCATCCGTCAGCCGCGCCCGCGCCTGTTCACTCAGCGGCCCCGCGCCCAGTACCTGCACTGGGCTGTTGGGGTTGTAGCCAGAGGTTTTCTGCGCCGGTGCAGGCTCCTGTGGCAATGGCTCGCTGCCGAGGCTCAACACCTCAACCGTCATGATCGACGGCCGGCCCTGCTTGGCCGCTGCCTGCTGGCTGCGCGCCGCGTCTTCCGCCGCCTGGGACGCCGCCGCCCCGGCCGCGCTGGCCGAACTCATGGCGTTGGTGTTGACCGCCGCAGACACCGGCACCCCGGACGACTTGCCCTGAGTCTGGATGTTCGCCGCGTTCACCACACGCAAGGCGGCGATGTTGACGTTGCCCGACACACGAATGCCCGCCTCGCCCGCATCGATGGTGCCCAGCGGCGCGATCAGGTCGATGTCCCCCGCCGGCACTTCCGGAATCGGGTTGAGCGTGGCGATCCCCGCACCGGTGCTCGGCACCGATGGCGACAGGCCGACGTTGCCCCAGTTGTCATAGACACGCTTGGGCGGCGTGTAGACCACGGTGGTCTTGGAGCCGCGACCGGCGTTGATGTCGCCCTCGGCGGTCCAGCCCATGATCGAACCGCCAAAGGTGGTCATGATGCGGCTCTGGCCGAGCAGGATGCTGCCCAGGGAATACAGCTGGATGTCCCCCGCGCCCTGGGTGATCACACCTGCTGTCGACGGCGGCGCCGTGCCTTCGATGCCGAACGTCTGGCTGCCGCCGGGGGTGAGCATCTGGATCGAGCCACCGAAGTTGGTGTGCACGCCCGCGCCGCCGAACATTGTGATGTCGCCTTTGTAGGTGACCGGGTTGCCGGCCACGTCCTTGTCCGGGAACAGCGCTGCAATCGCCTCGCGGCCACGCAAGTAACTGCCCTGGCGCACGCTGCCCTCCTGGTTGTACTCACGGCCAGCGGCCTTGAGTTCAGCGAAGTACACATCGCGGGCAAACACCCGTTGCTGTTCAGCCGGCAGCGCCGTGTAGTAAGCGCGGGCCTGAGTGGTGTCGCCGACAAAACCGAAGCGCTCGGCCAACCAGCCGACCAGCTCGTTTTCGTAGGTCTTGGCCACCTTGCTGCCCTGGAGCGACTCGCCCGGCTGCGCCAGGTTGACCGGGTTCAGGTAGGCCTCGACGAAACGAAGGTAATCCGGGCCGTTGGGGCCTACACCGGCTTGCATCACGATACTGGCGCCAGGGCGGTTATCGCCTGCGGCCACCGCGCCGAGGCTGGTAATGCCGACTTTGTCGTCCATCAGGATATTGCGGCCGGCACTGACTTCCAGGGTGCCCGGCCCTGCGACGTTAAAGCTGCTGAAGAGAATGTCGCGGCCGGCGCTGACGATGGAAACATCGGTGGGTCCGTTGTGCATGAACAGATTACCGACGATGCTGTATTCGACAGCCCCCGCGTCACCACCGCTGGCACCGCTCAATCGTGTACCACTGCCGACGATGTCTCGCCCGGCCGACATCCACACCGCACCTGCACCTTCATGATAGGTCTGCCCAAAACGCGGGTCAGTCGAGGTAGTAATGGTGATCGAACGCCCGCTGTTGACACCCAGCAGGTCACCGGTCAAGGCATAGAAACGCGCGGGCTCCAAGGCATCTCCCCATGAGGTGCTGGCAGTATTTGCACCGAAAGCAAACAGAGGCGCAATGCCACCCAGTTCGGCGCGAACAGCATCCGTGGAAGCATTACCGTCCACAAGACGATAAACGCCGGACACAGGGTTTTTTACGTACCCTTGGAACGCTGGGCGCAGAATCGTCGCCAGGGTATCCGCAGCGGCGCTGGAGCGGCTGATGGTCAAGTCACCGCCATAGATAGAGTCCCCCGCCAACAGCTGCAGTTGACCCTGCGCAGACGGCGCCAACACCAGCGCTTTGAGCGGAGGTGGAGGACTGGTGTTGAAGGCCGAGGCACGCCCGTAATACAGGCTGCCGTTGGCGGCTACCGCGCGTAATGTGGCGGGATACACCGCAGCCATATCCGATTCAGTGGTGTCGGTCAGCGGCGTGAGATTGCCACCCGCGGAGAACAGGTCGATTGCAGTGCCAGGGGTCCACAGGCTGAACCATGTCTGCCCCACCCCCATGACCCCATTGTTGTCATACGCCCACGTATTCATCTGTGGCGCACGCCCCGGATCCGCGACATCCTGCAACACCAGATCACCGCGAGTGGCCAGGCTGAAGGTCGCGTCACCCGGCATCAAACTCCACCCCCCGGCCGCCGTGGCAGAGGTTGAGCGTATCGAATCATAGGCGCGTGTCTCACTGGGGCTCTGATTCTGGGGCTGGTTGCCATAACGCAAGGTCAGGCTACCCAGGGCACCGCCCGTCAATTGAACATGCCCGCGCAGATCCACCACCGCGCCGTTGAGATGGCCCGTTGTGATTTGACTGCCTGGGTTCACGGCCCCACCTACCCGAACATTCAGATCGCCACCCCCGGTGAGCTGCAGGCTGCCATCCGCCGCGACACGGCCAGTGCTGCCCACCGCCAGCACCAAACCTTGGCTACGGGCGTTGACGTTCACAGGTACAAAACCCGTGGCCAGTGGCCTGATGATCCCGGCATCGCCGCCGACGTCGACATTCAGGTTACCCCCGCCCAGCGTGCCGAACCCGGTGAAACCGAGCATGTGATCAGGCGCATTGTTCAATACATAGTTAGGGGTATAAGCGCCAAAGTTGATCCACCAGGCGGTTGCCTTGGCCTGGCTACCCGACAGGCCGTTGCCTTGACGCCACAACCAAGCGCCTACGTTGGCGGAGTCATAACCCACATCACCCGCGACCGGACGCCCCAGATCCCCAGCCTCACTGGTGATGTTCCCCGTCAGGTTGCCGCCCGTCTTCACCAACAAATTCCCCCCGCCTTCCGGGAACCATTCGCTGGACGCACTCGCGGCGGAGCTGCCGGCGGTATAGACGCCAAACAACGAATCCATGCTCAGGTCGCCCCCGGCCAGCAATTCGAGGTCCGCCGCGCCAGTGCGGATCACGCTGAAACGCGGGCTGCCGCCCGCCACCAGGTTATTGACTGACGAGTGACTGTCCGCCAGGCGCAGATTGCCTGCCTGTGGATGGGGCTGCAGCAGGCGGCTGTCCGCCGCCTGGGTATCGGCCCCGGCCACCAGACGCATCGACCAAGACTGCGAACCCTCTGGCAACATCGGCGCCACTGCCCAAAGCTTGCCCTGCCCCCCCGCACGCAGGTCTACCGACGCGACGCCACCCGGCAACTTGACGTTGGTGCCCACTGGCAACAGCGCCCCACGCGGCAGCAGCTTGGCACCACTGAGGGTCACCGTCGCGGCGCTGCCCAGTTTCCCCGGTAACGGCACGCCTGCCGGCCAAGTCATCACCCGCACACTGGTGAGACTCACCAACACCGTACCGGCATCCAGGATGCTGCCGCTCGGTAAGCTCACGCGTGCGGTCAATATCGTGCCCGCCGGGTACAACACAGTGCCCGCGGCATTACGTACAGCACCCGCCAGTACCGTACCGGCCGGCAGTGCCAACGTCGAATTGAGCGTCACCGCCACCGGCAACCGCGTACCGATAGGCAGGCTGCGGGCCTTGATCGGCAGGTCGAAGTTGAGAATCGTGCCGCCAGGGAACGTGGTGCCGTCCGCCAGGGTCACGCCGTCACCCGGCACCGTGATCGTACCGCCGGTGTAGTCGATGCCGGCACGCAGCACCCAGCCTTTGTCATCCGGAGTCGCCCCAGGCTCTGCAAAACCGTCGTTGATGCTGCCGTAGATATTCAGGTCACCGCCGGCACGCAAGGTCAGGCTGCCGGCCTCGGTCACTGCATGGGTCGGCGACGTGAGGCTGGCGTAGCGATAGCCGGACAGGTTCAGGTCACCCTGCACCACCAGGTCGCCATCCGGGGTTTTGCTGATGATTTCAACGCCAGGGCGCAGGTGGAAGGTATCGCCGTAAGTGGCGTTGTTCAGGCCGGCCAGCTTGTTTTGCAACAAGTTTGTGTTTTTCAACGCCTCAGTGATGAATGTCGTGCTCAGCCCATGGATGTCATTCAAGTAATCCTGGGTGATTTCCTGATACGGCTTGCCGCTGGCAGTCGGATTAGTCTTGGTTGGCGCGTCGTCGTAGGTGACCATGCCGTTGAGGTTGATCGAGCGCGCGCCCACGATCGTCAGGTTGCCGCTGGCGTCGATCGCAATGTCGTTGGCGCCCAGGCGCGGTGCATTCAGCTCCAGCGTGCCGCGATTGCGCCCGTCATTGCCGGTGGCGGTTTCGGTGCCATGGCGCACGTCGATGCGCATGCCATCGGCCAGGGTCAGCTGGCCGGTGCCGGAACCCAGGACCACAGTGGCGCGGTTCGGCGAGTCGATGATCTTGCCATAGCTGTCCACGCGTAATTGCGTGCCATGGGCGTCGAGCACAGCGCTGCCATCCAGGGTCAGGCCGTTCTTGCCGGCCAGGTTGATATTGCCGACGCGCTCGCCGCTGGCGTCCACCCGGCCGGTCACGCGCAGACTGCCATTGTCCACCGAGACATTCACGGTGTTGGCCTTGACGTCGTTACCGATGATCAAGTCGCCCTGCTTGAGTTGGAAACTGCGCGCACCGTACACCTGGCCTTGGTTGAGGCGCTGGTTGAGGGCGGCGAATTGGTCGCTCAAGCTGCCACTCCCCCCCAAGTGCTGGGCCTGGACCTCCACCGCACCTGCCTGGTACGGCACCAGGGTGCCGCCGGCATCGTAGTAACCGCTGCTGCTGCCAAGGATCTTGCCCGCGAGGTCGACGGTGCCGGCCGCGCCACCGACAGCCACGGCGCGCAGTTTGCCTGCCTGGTTGTACTTGGCCGACAGGTCGATGGTCGAACCCGCCGCCTGCAGCACATTGCCCTCGCGGCTTTCCAGCAACACGTCGCCGCCGGCGCTGTATTTGGTCAGATCATTGAACGCAATGTCCCGGCCGGACACATCAATCGATGCGGTATCGGTCAGCACTACATCACCACGGGCGCCCAAGGTGACTTTGCCGCTGGGCAGTACCACCGCGCTGGCCACTCGCAGGCTATCGCCCTGCAAGGACAACTCGCCCCCCAGGCCCTCCACCTTGCCCACCGGGCCGGCCGAAGCACTGATATCAATCGCACCACCGGCGGTGATTTTGTTCACCGAGCCGGCCTCACCCGTCATCAACGGGGTCAGGATATTCAGGTTGCCGCCGCTGTAGGCAAAGCCCTTGACTTTGTCAAAGGCGCCCTGGCTTTGGTACACCGAGAGGCTGCCCTTGTGATTGGCCGTGATGCGATCACTGGCCTTGAGGTTGACGTTGGCAAAGCCCAGGGCCAGACGGTCCAACGTCGCCGCCGTGCTGCTCTGGGCAAACGCGCCATAGCCGAATTCGATGCGCTCGGCGTTGATATCCAGGCGCCCGTTGCCAGTGCCCGCACCGCCCGCCACCACCGTGCCAGGCAGGGCCTCGGCGCCTTGCCAGATCAAGTTGGCAGTGCGGATGGTCGCCACATCACTGGCGCCTCCAGAACCGTAAATCGCTGGTGTGGAGAGCATCAGGTTGTTCAGCAGCGACTTGCCGGTAACTGCGTCATAGGTGTCCAGGGTCGTGGTGCCATAGAAGTTGAAGCTGTCCCGTGCCGACAACTGCAAGGTTTCCAGAGCCGGTGCGCCAAATTGGGTATCGCCGCGCAGCAGGCGGTTGAGCACGTCTTGGGTGAGGACCAGGCCCGCTGGCAGACGATTGGCCGCCGCCGCATCTGCCAAGGCTTGCGGGCTGCCGACGTTGATACTGGTCAACCCCAGGTTGAGGTGGCGGGTGCCGTAGCGCACCTGGTCACTCATTTGCAGGGTGCTGTCGGTCAAGGCGACGATACTGCCTTCTGAATACAGAGCCGTTTGCCCACTGCAGGGCGCACTGTTGCAGACCCCGATCTGGATACCCTTACCCGCCAGCGGTTGCGTCTTGGCAACCACATTGAGCAAGCCATTGGACACCGCCAACACGTTGGCCAGGTTGTAGACAAAGCCATCGCGCGCGTCATAACTGGCCTTGCCACGTCCGATGGTATTGATCGAAGCGCCCTGCTCCACCACGATGGATCCGCTGGAGGCCACCAGGAACACCTCCGGCGCCGCCAAGGTCGCACCGTCGCGTAGGATAAGGGCGCCCGTGGTGCCGCCGGCCACTTCAACGTAGTTACCACCCTGACCGTAAACGACGACAGTCATCCCGCCGATCATCAAGCGGGCAGCTCCCAATGCATTGAGGCTTTCCGCATCTAGGGTGACGCCGCTGAACCCGTTGCTAACCTGCTTGCCTGGCCCGACGATTTCGATGTCCTTGCCAATTGAGCCTGTGTTCATCACCGACACGGTGCCGCCGAAACCGCCCGTGGCGGCTTCAAAGCGCCCGACGCCCTGGAACGAAAACGCATCTGCGCCCGCACCAGCTTGCAGGGCCAATTGCAAGGTCTTGGCATCCACCGGCAACAATGGCCGTGGCACACCGAGCCTGGCGGCATCGGCCATGGCGAATTGCGCATAGCCGGTTTCGTTGTACTGGGAGTAGCGGCGCAACGTATCGGCGGACGTCAGGATCACTTGGCTCGCGATGCTGTTGGCGATCCCGGTATTGGCGATAGACAGACGCCCCGCCGTCGACCAGGAGCCGTTGCGCATGGCCTGGGCCAAGCCTTCACTGCCGACGCCGGCCAGGCCGTTGATTTCTACTCGGAAAGCCCCCGGCATCAAGGCATAGGTGGACGGCATCAAGGTATAGGTACCCGCCGCCAGCCCAGGCACGCCTGCGCCTATCGTGATTTGCTGGCCGATCAGCGGGTCGACTGCGCCGCCTTCGGGCGCCACCGGCGCGTAGCCCGGTTGCGCGCCAGGCACAATCGCATAGATCGGGTTGGTCGCCAGCCCCGGCAGCACAAACCCGCCGTTGGCACCGAACTGCACCAACGGGTTGTAGCGGGCGTCCGTAGAGCCACCACGCCCGGAGACAAACCCGGCGCCGAGCAGTTCGCCACCGCCGGACAGATCCAGGGTGGCGTCAGGTAGCACCGCCACTGACTGCCCGCCCATGATCACACCGACGCTCAGGCCAGCGTTCGCGTTCAGTTTGCCGCCCTGGCCAAGAAAGGTGACGGTCTTGCCGTTGTACTGATAGATCTGGCCATCGGTCGTCCCGCCGTAAGGCAGTACCAGGCCCTTTGCGCTCACCGAGGTGAGGCTGCCGGGCAACAGTTCGACCTTGCTGGTCCCCCGATTGCCGATTTCGATCAATCCCAACGGCGCACGTACCACCCCACCCTGCTTGACAGTGGGGCCGCCCAATAGCAAGCGGCCGAACGCCGAGTACGGTATGGCAGCGTTGCCATTCCCGGCGTGAGCGATGGTCAAAGTACGGGTTGGATCGTAGGAGAAGCCTCCAGTGGGGTCGCCACTCAGGTAGCCCGCCAATACCCGCGCCCCGACTTCCGTCGCTGGATACAACTGCGCCGCGCGCAGCGTCATGTCCCCCTGGGTCATCAGTTGCGTACTGATACCTGTGGCGATCACATCCGCCCCCGCTCCGGCCAGAAAGCGCAGGTCGCCCTGGCTGGTCAGTTGCACATCATCGAACCCGCGACGGTCGACGTTGACCAGGCTGGTGTCGCTCAGCGGTAGGTTACTGTTATTGCCGAACAGGACATTGCCGCGCACATCGATCAGGTTAGCGTTTGCCGCAAACAGCGCTTGGCTCGTGCGCTGCGACATGCCGGTGGTCAATACCGGGTGCAGATACTGGTCCTTGGCTTCCAGCGGCTCAAGGATGCCCGCCAGTAACAGGTACGGCGCCGACAGGTTGATACGTGAGTTGGCCGCAGCCTGCTCTGTCAGGCCCATGGCGCCGCTGTAGAGGCGCAGGCTCTGGCCCATTTTCAGGGATACGTCACCGTCGAAGCCCAGCATTCCGTCGCTCAACACAGCGAGGTTGTCGAAACCGCCAGCGCTGACCTGGTCCACCCCAAGGCGACCATGGCCATATTCCAGGCTGGCGGCCGCCGCGTCGGCAGTGTCCGGCAATGTGCTGCCCTGGTGGGTTTGGCTCAGTACCAGTTCGCGAAGGGTAAGCACGCGGTCGGTGACCGCATTCTTGGCATAGTAAGGACTTTCCAGGGCCACGGACAAACTGCCCCCCGCCGCACCGGCGCCACCGGCACGGGCGAAGAAGCTGCCGTCCAAATACAGGCCGTTGTTGGACGCGAAGCTGATGCTGCCGCCATTGCTGGCCACCTGCACCCGACCCTGGCCTGGAACATCCAGCGCCGCCTGGGTACCGGACGCATCCAGGCGTGCGCCGTCGCGCACCACCACAAACAAGTCGCTGGCCTTGGCAATGCCGGTGGCCAGGTCGATGTCGCCGCCGATGCTGATCTTGCCGCCATTGCGCACCTGGCCGTAGACACCGCCACGATTGTTCACCGCCGTGAACACGCGGGAGGCGACGTCGATCAGGGCGTTCTCGCCCACCCAGATCGAGCGGCCATGGCCAGCGGCGTTGACCGCCTCGGAAGCCTGCACCGTCAAACCGCCGAGGCTGACGCTGCCGCCCCAGGCATTGAGGGTACCGTCCAGGGTCAGTTGGCCGACGCTGCGCAGGTTAATGCCCTGGCCGGGGTCGACGTTGATGACCGCGCCCTTGCCCACGCTCAGGGCGGTGGTTGCCAGTTCGGCGGCTGTTGAATCGCGATGGCCGGCAGTCAAGGTCAGGCTGGCACCGCGACGCTGGGTCAGCACGCTCTTGACCGGGTCTTCCTGGTAAAGCGCCGGTGTCCAGCGCTCCAGGGCCGTTGCCGGATCGGTGCCACTCGGTGTGGATGACGTCTGCTGGCCCAAACGGTAGACCGGTGTGGTCACATCCACCTGGGTACCATCGGTGACCAGCAGCCCTTCGTTGCCGGTGATGTCGTAGGCGGAGAAGCCCTTGTTGAAAAAATCCCCGGCCAGTTTCAAGGTGTCGGCGGCGGGCACCGTGGCACTGTCGCCGATCTGTACCTTGCGCGCCTGCAACGCCAGGGTGCCGCCGCCCGTGACGCCGTAGCCGCGAATCTCACCGCCTAGCGCCAATGCAGCGAGGGACGCCAAGGTCACGTCTCCGCCTTTGCCGCCGATGAGCTTGCCATCCACACCAAGGGTAGCGCCGGAAGAAGCGTCTACCACACTGCCGTCTGCCAGGTTCACATTGCCGGTGCCACGCAGCGATATTTTGCCGCCATTGACATAGGCCACGCCGCCGGTATCGGCAGGGTTCAGTGGCAGGTTGTTCCAGCGCCCGCTGGCGTCCAGTTTAACGCCGCTGGCGAGGTTGACAGTGCCCGCCCCCGCCACGATGGCATCCTCAACGGCCCCGCCCTTGAGCGGGTTGACCTGGCCGAGGATATTGCCCGCATTGAGACTGCCGCCATGGGCGGTCAGGTTCGCATTGATATCAACCCTAGGTCCAAACAGGGTGATATCACCGCCGTCCGCCACCTTGAGCGCGCCGTTGACGGTGATCTGCTGCGTGGCGCCGACCTTGATCGCACCCAACTGGTAACCGTTGAGCTGGTCACTGTCGAGCACCATCTTGCCTTGGCGGTCCGCCGGCAAGGCGGTGGTGAGGTCCAGACCGTCGGCGATTTTCTGCGTATTACTATCGATCAGCACCTGGTCGGCGGTGCCGCTGAGGGCATAGCGCAAGGTGCCGGTGGTCTTGTTGTAGATCGGAATGTACTGGCCGATGATCAACTGCGCCCGCCGGGCCATGGCTCTCTGGGATTGCTGGTAACCGTCAAGGTTGATGTTCGGCGCCTGGGTCTGGCGGTCGCCCTGGAACACATCACTGATCACCTGGCCTTCCAGCACCGCGCTGGAGGTGCCTATCACCAGCTTGCCGGCGTCGCGGCCCACGGTGTAGCCGGCCTCATAACGACGTTGCGGCGCAATCAGCGGGTTGTAGTAATACTCGGTTTGGCCCCAGCGCACGCTGTTGTCTTCATAGCCTTTGTACAACCCCGAGTAGAGGATGTCGCCCGGCGCCTTGGACAGTTCATACAACCGGCCATTCGGGCCCTTGAGCCAGGTCTGCTGGATATAACCGGCCTGCACATCCACGGTGCCGCCGGACAGGTTGATCTGCGCGCCCTGCTGGGTCACCACATCGTTGCCGGTAAAGGTCACGGTACCGCCCTGGGCCATCCATTCGCCGACCGAGTGGCCCTGGGTGCCGAGGTAGCCACCCACCTCCAGCAGGCCGCCAGCGGTGTACCAACGATCCGTCGCATAGCCGTTGGTGCCCGCTGGTACAAACACCAGCTCACGCAGGTCCACCCACACATCGTTGTTGATCAGTTGCCCGCCGTCTCGGTTGACCGGTGCATCGCGCTGCTCGTTGCCCTGCACGTTGATCTTGATGTTGTTGGATTCCATCGACACCTTGACGCCGACCGCACCCGACACATCGATCATCGCGCCATCGCGCACCAGGCTGCGCCCGGTTGCACTGACCGCCACCTGGCCGCCGGTGGCGAGGGTGATCGAGCCTTTCTGGAAGTCAACCGTACCGCCGCTGACGATCTCGATGCGTGACTGGTCAGTGCGGTCCGCCACGGCGCTGAGGTTATTGAACTGGCCGGTGATCAGGTTCGCGGGCGTGCCGTCGAGCTTGAGCAGGCCGTTGTCCTTCTGCCCGTTGAGCGCGGTGCTGCCACTGCTGTCCAGCAGGATCGCGGTGGTGCTGCCCTCGCCCAGGGTCACGCTGCCGGTGCTGTCGGTGGCGGAGTTGAGCAGGTGAATCGTGCCGCGTGTGTCCACCGAGGTGCTAGCCAGGGCCACGCCGTTTTGTTGCACCTGATGTCCGGTCAGGGTGATGTCGCCGGTGGAGGCCATGATCAGACCGCTGTTGGTGACTTTGCCGGCGCTGCTGCCGGCGTTGAGACTGGTCGCCACCTCGTTGCCGCGCGTGGTGGAGCGGTCGTTGCCGGTGGTGCCGACGCCCTTGCGAATGTAGAAGCTGTCACCGGCGGCCAGGGTGGTCTGGCCCTTGGCGGTGATGATAGTGCCGGCGTTTTCCACTTCCGCGCCCAGCAGCAAGGCGTAGCCGCCCGCTTCGGTAGACGTGGCCGGGTTACGGGTCTGGATCACGGCGCCGCGTTGCACCTCGACTTTGCCTACCGCATCGGTGAAGGTCGGCTGGCTGCCGTTAGCGTCGACGTAGAGGCCGCGCTGGGTGAACTGTTCGTCGGTGATGGTCGCTGCCGCCGCCACCAGGTTACGCACGTTGACCTGGCTGGTGCCGCTGAATACCACGCCGTTGCGGTTCATGATCATCACCGTACCGGCGCCATTGATCTGGCCCTGGATCTCGCTGGGCCGCGCGTTGGGGTCGTTGACGCGGTTGAGCACCGCCCAACTGGACTGCTGCTGGAAATCCACGGTGGTGTTGCGCCCGACGTTGAACGTCTCCCAGTTGAGGATCGCCTTATCAGCGGTCTGCTCGATGGTCACCGTGGTCTTGCCACCGGACTGGCTCTGGGTCGGGCCCTTGGCGTTGGTCCAACCCTGGGTCAGGCCGTTGTCCACTTGCAGGCCACCCTTGCCCAGGCCATCGGGAATATTCGAGACCTGGCCGAACGCCGCCTGGCGCCCCGCCGCTTGCGCAGCCTGCTGGGCCGCAATCGCCGCGACGCTGGTGTTCAAGGTGCTGATGGAGCGCGACAACTGCTGCTTGACCCGCGCCTGCTGGTTCAACGATGGAATCCCCGGCACCTGGCCCGCGCCAGTGCGCGCCGCCGTGGCCGCCTGGGACGCGCCCTTGTCGGCAAACCAGCCGGAACTGAACGCTGTGGCCGCCTGGGCATTACCCGCCACCATCAACAGCGCAATGGCATGGGCCAACGGCTTGAGGCGCAGGACAGTCGCTTGGGCTTTCAGGTTTACCGGTGATTTGCAGCGGACCATCTGGAATCTTCCTTCTTTGTTTTAGCCCAGGGGCAAGACAACCTCACGTATGAGGGTTAGGCGGTTGGCGAGGGGCGCGACTGAACTTCTGTCATGGAAAGTTCACATCCGGCTGGTAACGCGGGACAAAACGACACAAACGCAAAAATCAGCAACGGCACAGGCCGTTGCTGATCGGGTGTTACAGGTCGGTGAAAACTTGGGTTACAGCGGACGACCTTTGCCGTTGCAGATGTTGGTGTTGCCGATGCTCAGGTCGCTGCTGGCAGTCAGGAAAGTGTCGGTGATGGCGGTTTTCCAGTTAGCTGGCAGTGGCACGAAACGGTTGGCCGAAATGGCGGCGTCGTTGTTGGCGGTTGCGCCGAAGTGCTTGGTGAAGAAATCACGCACTTGGGTGGTCTGGCCGGCGTTGGCGTAGCACTGGCTGAAGATCAGGTTGGTGAAACCGAGGATTGGGTAACCCGAAGTCGGGTAAGCCACAACGCCGGCGGTACCCGCTTTACCGAACACCGGAACCCAATTGTCCTGGTTGGCGCGGATGCTGGTAGGGCTGGTGGCAGGCACCTGTACCAGGCCGATGGCTGCCGAAACGTTATCAGGCGCTGGCGACACACCTTCGATGCCGTTTTCTTCGTCTTTACCTACGCGAGCAACCTTGGTGGCGTCGTCCAGGCCTGCCAAGGTGGAAGCAGCGTAGTCAGGGCTCATGTAGGTGATGCGGCCGTCGCTGGCGGCCAGGGCAGTCATCACACCCTGGCTACCGGTAGCCGATACAGCACCTGCAGGCAGGCCGCCGGCGTAGCTGGAACCGAACGAAGTGGTGATAGCGAAGGCGCCAGCCTCGGTGCACTTGGCATTGAGGAAGCGGGTGAACAGCTCAGTTGTGCCGCTGCTTTCGCTGCGGTAAACCACAGTGATCGGGCCGGTACGGTCGGCGCCGGAGATTTCGCTCCAGTCAGTGATACGGCCGGAGAACACGCCGCACAGTTCCTGGACGCTCAGGTCAACGTTGGCATCGCCAGCCTTGTTGAACGGAATGGCAACCGACGTGGCCACCGAAGGCACCTGGATCAGCTTGCCCCAGGTAGGTTGCTTGGCAGAGGCGTAGGTCGACAGTTCAGTCGCGGTCAGCTTCGAATCGCTGCCAGCCCAGTGCACGTTCTTGTTAGTCACGCCAGCCACGAACTTGGTGTAGTCGTTGTTCAGGAAGGCAGCCTTGCCGTTGCCGCTGCCCACGCCGATGTAAGGGGCGAAACCGGCAGTGAGTACGCCGGCAGTCTGGTACAGCGGTTGTGGCAGAGTTGCGCCGCCGCCGTTTACGTCAGCGAATGCAGCCTGTGCCGAGCACAGTGCAGCGAGGGTCATGGATACCGCGAGAACGTTGCGCTTAAACATGAAGAATCTCCTTTCGTCGTGTTTGTACGTTTGGGGTAGATGGCTCTTGCATGACGCCATGGCTTCGGTCCCAAGCCGTATTGCGGGGGTGGCTGGGGGTGAAAACCATGGAGAGAAAGTCGCAGTTTCCGATGACAGCTGTGGGAAAAAACCTCGGGAGGAACACCTTGATTTTTAAAAAGATTCTCGGGTGTTTTGGTCATGGTTTTGAGCGGTTTGGGCGCAGGTGACAGCAAGGTTTCAGCAACGGTCGAGGGCCCTGGGCTGGAGACAGCGCGGGCCGTGTGACGCGCAAGAAAGATGACGGAATGAGGAACCCGAGGTCGGTCGGGTGAGCTAGGTGACCAGTTGATTGATTTCAATGATCGGCAACAGCACCGCCATGACAATCACCAGCACCACAGCGCCCATCACCACGATCATCAGCGGCTCCAGCAACGCGGTCATGCCCATGGCCCTTCGCTCAATATCCCGCGACAACGTCTGCGCCGCACGCTCCAGCATCGGTGGCAGCGAGCCGGTTTTCTCGCCGCTGGCGATCAGGTGGATCAGCACCGGCGGGAACACTTTCTCCACCGCCAACGCCGGGGCCAGGTTGACGCCCTCGCGCACCTTGGCAGTGGCGTCGTTGACGCACTGGCTCAGGCGATCATTGGACAGGGTCTGCCGCGCCGCTTCCAGGGCGCGCAACAACGGCACCCCGGCACCGCCGAGAATCGCCAGGGTCGAGGCAAACCGCGCGGTGTTCAGGCCCAGCACAAAACGACCGATCAGCGGCAACCCCAAGACGCGGCTATGCCAATTCAAGCGCGCCACCGGGTTACGCAAATACAAGCGCCAGCTCCAGAAGCCGCCAACGATCCCGGCAAAACACAGCCAGCCCCAGGCGCGAATAAAGTCACTGGCGTTGAGCATCGCCAGGGTCAAACCCGGCAAATCCTGACGCGCCTGGGAAAACGCACTGACCACCTGCGGCACCACGTAGCTCAGCAGGAAAATCACAATGCCGATGGACACCAGCCCCACCACGCCGGGGTAGATGAACGCGGTGAGGATCTTGCCGCGCAGGTTATTGCGTTCCTCGATATAGTCAGCCAGGCGCTCCATCACCTGGGCCAGGTCGCCGGACTCCTCCCCCGCCGCAATCAACGCGCGGTAGATCGACGGAAAATCCCTCGGCCGCGCCGCCAACGCGTCCGCCAGACGCATGCCGCCGCGTACGTCGGCGCGCACAGCGGCAAGGGTCTGGGCGATGTGTTTTTTCTCGGCCTGCTCCACCGTGGCACTCAAGGCGGCTTCCAACGGCAGGCTCGCGCCCAACAGGCTCGCCAGTTGCCGCGTGGCCCACGCCAGGTCGTTGTCCGATAGTTTGGCGGTGAACAGGCTGCTGCCAGCCGCCGTCTGCTGGCCGCCTTCGATCTGCACCAGCAATGCCGTCAAACCCCGGCTACGCAGGTTGGCAAACGCCGCGCTCTGGCTGTCGGCCTCCACGTGCCCAGCCTCGACTTTGCCGCTGGCATCGGCGGCTTCATAACGATAGCGATTCATCAGGCGTCCCGTGTCACACGCAGGATTTCTTCGGGCGCTGTGGCGCCGCTGCGCACCCAGCGCTCGCCGTCTTCACGCATGCTGAACATCCCGGCTCGGCGCGCGGCCAGGCGCAGGTCCTGCTCGTTGGCGCCCTGGTGGATCAGGCTGCGCACATCGTCATCGACGCAAAACAATTCATGGATACCGGTTCGGCCGCTGTAGCCGATCTGGTTGCACTGCGCACACCCGACCGGACGCCACGTGCCCGGTGCGGCCGGGTCTTCCTGCTTGCAGTGCGGGCACAGGCGACGCACCAGGCGCTGGGCCAATACACCGAGCAACGACGAGGCCAACAGGAACGGTTCGACGCCCATATCGATCAGCCGGTTGACCGCCGACACCGCATCGTTGGTGTGCAAGGTCGCCAGCACCAGGTGGCCGGTGAGCGAGGCCTGTACGGCGATTTGCGCGGTCTCCAAGTCACGGATTTCACCGATCATGATGATGTCCGGGTCCTGGCGCAGGATCGCCCGCAGGGCCAGGCCGAAGGTCATGTCGATCTTGGCGTTGACCTGGATCTGGCTGATGCCCGGCAGGTCGTATTCCACCGGGTCTTCCACGGTGAGGATGTTGCTGGTGCTCGCATCCAGCCGCGCCAGGGCGGCGTACAGGCTGGTGGTCTTGCCACTGCCGGTGGGGCCGGTGACCAGCACGATGCCGTGGGGTTGGCGGATCAGCGTGTCCAGGCGTGCCAGCAATTGCGGTTCCATGCCCAGGGTTTCCAGCTGCAGGCGCCCGGCTTGTTTGTCCAGCAGGCGCATGACGACGCGTTCGCCATGGCCGGTGGGCACCGTGGACACGCGAATGTCGATGGGCCGCCCGGCTACGCGCAGGGCGATACGGCCGTCCTGGGGCAGGCGTTTTTCGGCGATATCGAGTTGGGCCATGATCTTGATCCGTGAGACCAGCGCGCCATGCAGGGCCTTGCGCGGCGAGACCACGTCACGCAGGGTGCCGTCGACGCGGTAGCGCACCACGGAGTGGGTTTCGTAGGGCTCGATGTGGATGTCGCTGGCTTCGTCGCGGGCGGCTTGGGTGAGCAAGGCGTTGATCATGCGGATCACCGGGGCACCGTCCTGGGTGTCGAGCAGGTCGGTGATTTCGGGCATGTCTTGCATGAGGCGGTCGAGGTCGACTTCGTTTTCGGCGGCGCCCACTACGGCGGCGGCACTGCCGGTGTCGGCGTAGGCGCTGGTGAGCAGGCCGTCGAGTTCGTCGTCGCGCACGTGTTCGATGTGGGATTGGCCGAATTGGCGGTGGACTTCGCTGATGGACCAGCCGGGGGTCGAGGGGCACACGGTTAGTAGGTGGCCGGCTTCGGTGGGGCGTAGGAGGATGCGTTGGGATTTGGCCCAAGCGTAGGGCAATAGGCTCATGAGTTTTGCCCTGGTTGTGGGTGTACATATCCGTTTTTTGGGTAACGGCGGCTATTGGTTCCGCTCTTACAGCGGGTCACTTTGGAAAAGCCCCAAAGTAACCAAAGGGCTCTTGCCCC
>NZ_AOHM01000075.1:0-23325 GCF_000510895.2 Pseudomonas sp. FH1 | reverse complement strand
GTTGCAGTCGATGTAGGAGTACTCGGCTTCATCTGTAGAACCGCGCAGTGCCGCAACGGTGACAGCCATAAATGGCTTACCTTTGCCGCGAGGTTTAACTTCACGGATACGGTTGAGGTAACCGATACCAGTGGTGTGCAGATCGAAGAATTTGGTTTCGTTAGATTGGTTGCTCATGGTGATTCTCCAGTTTCAATAGCGAAAGCGGAGAAACACTTCGCCCATGGGGGAAAGTATTCCCCGCGCGGGTTGGGATGTAGCAAGTTGGGTGGGCTTCCATCAATCGAGAGATTGATCAATCGCGCTTCCGGAAGCTTGGCGATTTTAGGGTGATCACCACCTCACTGGGTGTGGCAGTCTTTCAGATCATGACTACTCGGGCTTGGGTTACTGACAACGTCAGCAGCTCACGATTACAAGAATGAAAACAGAGATACGCATTGTCAAGCCCTGAAATAAAAAACCCTCCAGATGGAGGGTTAAGTAGGGAAAATCGATGATCAATGTGCCCGAAGAATCTTCTGGCACCGACGTTTGATGTTAGGCCAATCAGCCCAAACTGCCATGCCGACACAGATGAAGAGCAGGGCGGTGAACATGAGGATGCCGAATGTGGTTTGGTTCATGTCATTCCTCCGGGGTGAGGTAGATACCTGTGATCCAGATTACAACACCTACCACGAGGGCGAAAGCGGTCAGTAGACGGCTAGTGCTGAGGAAGATACCTACGAGGGCAGCGGCGATAGCAGTCGTACCTATTTTGCGGAGGTCATCTGCTACAGCTGCGCGTTTTTTGGATGCCATGGCGGTCCTTTGATCGCCAGGCCCTCACCTTGCCAGGTGGGGTGCCTGGCACGGGGTGAGGTGGGAGAAGGGTTAGATGGCTGCGACTGGAGCTATGAGATCGTCACGCAGCTCTGGAGCTTTGCACTGGGTCGGCTTGCGCTGACGGGTGCGACGCTTGACAGGTACCGGTTTGGTGTTGTCGTCGAACCACTGGTTCAGATCAACGCCGAGGCGTGCGATGGTGGGGATGCGGCAGAGCTCATCCCAGTCATTTCGGGTGGGCGTTATGCTCGCGAGATGAACAACAGGCTGGGCCTTGGCTGGAACAGCTGGAGTTGTTCGTTTTAAGGAGCGCAGGAACTCTCGAGTGAGGGTGCCGAGCGCGTAACCAAAACGGAAGCTGGTCGAGAGTGCGGACATTGCGGTCATGATATTTCTCCTGCGGTTGGAATGCGGAGAAACACTGGCCCCTAGGGGAGTGGTTTCCCCGTTGGGTTTTTGCTGCGTGTGGAACACTAGGTTAATCGAGAGACGCTTTCAGTCGACGGTGTCTTCAATAGCTTCCGATGAGGCCGTGCCTTGGTAAACAGGCGCGATCTTCGTCAAGATCGAATTCAGAAAGTTGGGTCATGAGTGTTTCCTGCTTAGAAAATTGCAGAGAAAACACTTTGCCTAGCAGGGAAGTGATTCCCCACTGGGTTCGCGGAAGAAGCTTCTATCGACGGATAGTCGACCGGTCGTGCTACCAGAAGCTGAACGACCTTGGGGAGGATCACACGATAGACGTGCTGCAGCATTACGGATCCGAGCTGCATGAGGCATGTTGCTGACGACGTCAGCAGATCACGGCTTAATAATCGGAGTGGGGAAGGGGTTGTGTCAAGCGGGAGGGGATGGAAAGGGCGAGAGGGAGAGGGAGAAGACCGGCTGGATCAGACTTCAAAAGGTGATCCAGCCGTCAATTGAAAAAAAGTTGAAGGAGCCACCTGTGTCGGAATCGTCGATCCCTGGGCATTGATCGTCTCGATTCTCATCACCTGGCCATTCTCGTGGCTTTGGCCAGCAAACGTGAGGCACGCATCCGCGCACAAAAGGAGCCCGGTTTATCGCCGGCGGGCCACCGGCAAGGGGGAGATTACCCTTTGGGTAGCCTGATGGACCTTCGACAAGTCCATCAGGCTACCCAAAGGGAAGAAAAGAGGAGGGGCCACATTACCAATGTGGCCCTTGGATCAAAGAAGCACCGAACCTCTTGAAACTCTATGTGCCTTTGAACTCGATCATCACGAGTTAGACGGCTGCGCGACTAGGGAGAGCAGGGAGACACAGGGAGAGTTTTCAACCAGATCCGCACGCCCTTCCCGGAGCTGTAGCGTGCTTACGGTTTGGTATTGAGGCGAACCACAATACCTGGGCGCTACTGATGACCGCCAGTAGCCAGCGGGGTTGAAACATAACTGATGTCATTATGGGTTGTACCAAAGCCGGGATGCAAGGCTCATAGGTGTTTTTGCAAGGCGTCAACGGTCAATAGACGGCCACGACGGACCCTTCTGGTACTTGCTCTGGAACAGCGATGCCCATGTTTCCACCCTTAGGTGAGAACAGCTGGCCGAATCTCTTAACCCCGACGGTCACAGACTCAGTGCGGTCGGTCAGTGCGGAAGGCAGCCCTGCAGGAACACCGCCGGTGATGTAGGTGTATGACACTCCACCGGCGACGTATGTGCTGATCCCGTCCAGCTTGGAATACCAGTTGGGAAGGTTCATAGATACCTCCGACGGTGCTCCAGTGAACCCGGGATTAGCCCGAGCATACTCCGCTGCGGCCGAACGGTAGACGAGCATATTTCGGCTGAGGGCATCGATCGTAGCTTGCTCAGACACAGTCTCGTCGTTGTGCTGCATCTGGGAGAAGATGCCTCCTGCCACGATCAGCAGGGTCATAGCGATCCAGTAGATGTACATGAAGATTTCCTGGGGAAATGAGTCCAGTAGGGCAACTGAATCTACCAAGGCCTCGTTACACCTAACTTAGCCAGGTTTTTTCAACTGAAATTATTTATAGTTGAAGTGATCTTGAAGAGTTAGATGATTAAGTCCGAACGCTCCTTAAGGCAAGATCTTGCATGCTTTTGAAGTTATTTTCATCTTGTTCAGGTTGGCTTTGTGCTCTGAAGAGATATACTCACGCTCAAGAAGTGGAAGGCATAATTGGGGATCGTTTAGAGGTAGGCTGCGCAACCATGAAATATCACGCTCCCACCAGTTGCTACGTAACAGTCGATCTATAGTGTCTTCCGAGTGACGGAATCTAACTATTTTAGCAGGATTACCTGCAACTACTGCGTAGGGTGGAACATCTCTAGTAACGAGTGCTTGGGAAGCGACAATTGCACCTGTACCTACCTGGACACCCTCCATAATCATCGCGCCGTGCCCGATCCAAACGTCATGCCCGATTATCACCCCCGAAAGAACGGGCTTGTGTTCCAACAAACCGCCTTCATATTGAAACGGGTGACTACTTACCCAGGTTGTGGGATGAGTATATTTTTCTTGACCAATACAGCAATTAGAACCAATAGAGCAGTAACGACCTATCGAAGTTACCACGGAGAGAATTGATCCGCTGCGAACGTAAGTGTGGGCGCCGATGAATAGGTTCGGCGTATCAATGCGTATATGGCCCAGGGAAACATTGTTTTCGACAATAAGGGTGGTTTTGTTTTTTAAGGACGTTACTCCTGAAGAGAATTTACGGTTGTTCTTTTTTATATAGCGTTGCCAATATATGTTTTTTATTTGGGCTATGAATTTTTTCATGTTGCAAGTCAATCTTAATCTTTGAAATTTGGTGTGGTGAAGTATGGGATTCTGACAGGGTGGGCTACTTAACGCAAACCCCAACTCCGTAGAATCGATCAGCGAAATAACTACTATTCTGCCCGTATACACCGGAATAACTCTTCAATGAATAACCTGTTGGACACCCTGGTACGCATGATTGCCAGTTATTCATTACACAGTTAGTGACGAGGAAATCTGTCGTGGCGCTATTCTTCCACACAACGGATTGGCAAGACGGTGTGAGGCACTGGCAGGTAAGCGGCGCGCCCAGATTGTTTTTCGATTGGATACCGATCTTCGGGCACGCCAGCCCTTCAACAGCGGTGCTCTCGATATCCAGGTATTCTCCGACTGTCACACGACCGTCTGCCTGCAGTGTACCGCCGCGGATCTTCCCACCCGTCAGCAGGCCCTTGTCGTTAAGGACCCTGACCCAGTCAGCATCTGACTGGTAGATGCCTCCCCCCCACTTCTCGTTCATCCAGCCGGTGTCGTTCTGGCTTCTGAACCAGCCGTCCTTACTGGTGATGTCGCTCGTTGAGGTGATGGTGCGAGCGTTGTTGATGTCGTTGCCACCCATATCGATAGCAGTATTCATCTGGTTGTACTCAGGATGGCCTGGCACAGCGTTGCGGTAGAGGTAGTCGTTGGCCAAGTCTCCGTCCATCAGGAACAGAGCGCTCGCGGTATGGCCCTGTCCTGGGTTGATGCCGTAATTGCTGAGAACGACTTCCCAGCCACCACGCACGCCTTGGATCACTCCAGGCTTGAGCGCTGAAATGAAACCTCCCGGCCCGCCAAGGTGCTCAGCGATCGTGCGAATGCCCAGCTCCGGGATGACTTGGCCACCGGAGGTGATCACTATGGCCTCGAGCTGGTTAGCGTTCAGGCGCCTCGCCAAGCCAACGACGGTCTGGCCGAAGCCATTGGTTGAGCTGAAGCCTGCCGGCAGATAGTTAGTGTTCTGCATCATGTCCACGGTGACCTGGACCGGCGTGGTCGGGCCAGCGTTGGTCAGTACCACGGCGTAGTTGTCTTTCAGGTACTTGGCAAAAGCGTCAGCCACGGCCCGTTGGTGTTCGGCGGCGATCCGGTAGTCCTGCTGGTTACTGAAACTGAACATCCACCAGCCTGCGAGTGAAAGCATGATAGCCAGCACCATCAGGCCGAACAGTGCGTCGATGGTGAAGAAACCAGCCTGCTTGCGTTTACTGGTCATGCCAGAGACTCCTGTTTGATTGTGCGACGATGTCCTGCTCGATCATCTGAAGGTGCCCGTTTCGGATCTTTTCCCTGATGGACGGGGCGTCATCCTGGGACAAGGACAGGCATTGGAGGGTGAGTCGTGGCTGACCGTGGTCGGGACGGTGGAGTGCCTGGTGGATCACTGCCGTAAGTCCCTGGGAGAGCACCTCCAAGGCGTTCGGCATAATTGGTTCAGCCAGGACCGCCAGGCGCTTTATTCCGCTGGATACGTCACGGCCATGTCCCGTTGAAAAAATGAGATGCCCGTTGATTGAGGCTTTAATCACTTCTACTGCTGTGGACGTATCTCGCACTTCGCCGACCAAGATGAGATCGGCTCGAGTGCGCAGGGCTCGTATCAGCGTTTCTGAGTAGCCTCCTTGCGCCCGGGAGACCGGTAGCTGAATGCAGCGTCCCGGCCCATGCTCCCCCTGCAGTAGGGTTTCTGGCGGGTCTTCAACCGTAAGTCCGAGCCCCCCGAGATAGGTCAGACGGGCTTTGGCTGCCGAGGCGGCAGTGCTGGTCTTTCCGGCGCCCATCTCTCCGACTACGTACACCAACCCTCTGGTGTGTTCATCCAGGAGACACTCGTGGATATGGTCCGGCAGCCCAAGCTCGTCGAGCGAAAGGATTGTCGCCCGTGAGCGGTTCAGGACAAAAAAAGGCTTCGCGAAGACGTCGAGTATGTACGTCACCCGCAAGAGCACCCGCTCTTCCAGAACCAGAGCAAACTCAGGCTCGCGGGTCGTCTCGAGCTGATGCAGGCACTGGGCCTTGAGCTCCAGTATCTCAGACGCCCACTCAGCAGGAACGGGCATTTTGCGGGGCTGGCCTGCCAGCCCCTTTACGTCTGCGAAATCGTGCCCCAGGTAGAGATCCACGAAATCAGTATCTGCGATCAAGCTCACGCTGGCCGCCTTCAGTAAGTGGTCCAGGAAATCGAGTTCGAATCGTTGGAGCAGCTTGCCGTTGCAGACGCGGGCAGAACTTCCCCGCTCGATGCCGACCCTCCATTGATGGTGGTGGTGGTTTGCTTGTCTTTGCTGATCTTGGTTGCCAGCGTGATACAGGCGGCCTTGGGCACATTGTTCTCGGTGATGGTGAAGCTCATTCCGGCGCTCACCAACGTCACCGCGCCATTCCACTGGTTCGTCAGGGTAGTTCCGGACACGCCCATCGAGCCGGTCCCGTCGATGGCGATTAGAGACGGTACGAGGTTGGTGCCAGAGGCGCCGTATCCGGACGATCCCTTCAGCTTTTTGGTATTGGCGATAATTGAAGTGATGTTGCTCTGCTCGATAGCCCCGTCGGAGTTGCCGAGCATCTTGTAGCCCATCCAGGCGATGAAACCCAATGCGATCGTGACGAGCATGATCCACATCACGCCGTCGACGGACAGGAAACCACGCTGGTTATGGGGGGGAGAAAGTGCCATGTTATGCCTCTGTAGTGTGTGCTTAGCGTTGAATTGAGTCCATCAGGCCCACGGCCAGCTGGAAGATACCGACCATCACGAAAATCATGAGCAAACCCATGAAAACTGCGGAGAGCGCAGTGAGGGACTTGGAGATGGCCTCCACTCGCTTGAGCATCTGCTCAAGCCAGCGGTTGGCGAACCGCTCCATCGACTTCGCGAAGCCCTGGCGCGTGGCCAACACCTGCAGGAAGTGGATAGCCATCGGATCCGGGAATTGGTACCCAGCAAGCTTGAGAGCGGTACCGAAATCTTTACCCGAGCTGACGCCGTAGTGGATGGCGTCAATTCGCTCTCGGAGCCAAGGAGAGGCGCTGCGGCTCAGGATGTTCAAGGCGCTCAATTGGCCTACGCCGGCGCGGAGCATGACCGACATGTTTAGCAGGAAGATGGAGCCGTGTAGGACCTTGTAGATAGACCAAGGGGGAATGCTTTCGAGCCGCAATCTCGCCGCCTGCAAGAAGAGGCTCAATTGTGTTTTCCAGACCGGGCTGTTGGGTTTAACTTGCAACCCACAGAAATAGGGAAGGGTCACGAATGAGACGACGATCAGCGTCAGCATAACCGTCACGATCAGTAACCCGTAGTTCGTGACTAGGTTAGAAAGCCCATACAAGACTCCAGGAATACCGGTCCAAGTTTCTGGATTTTGTCGCTGAGCCATCGACGGCACCATCCAGGTGGCGATGACGTAAAGGAGTGCGCCCATGAGGGCCCAGGTAATTGAGGGAAGTGCTACCACCGAAATGACCAGGCGGGCAATGCGTTGGCGGGCCTCGATGAGTCGGACACAATCTCGGAAGGCCTCTACAAGGTTGCCGGTTTTCTCCCCGGTATCGACCAGTGAGGTCTCGTCGTAAGGCAAATGACTCCTGCAGGCGTCGGCGAGGGATTTGCCGCCGCGCACGAGCATCGCCACCTGGCCACAAATGACCGACACGGGATGCATTGCTTTACCGTCGTTGCTGAACGCCTTGGCAACGGTCTCCAGTGCTTCTTCGATCGGGATACCGTCCTCGACTACGCCCATCAGGCTCTCGTAGAACTGGATTCGCTCGTTCTTCCCAAATTGCTTGGCATAGAAGGTGACCACCCAGCCCTGGGCGGCCTCCCGTATTCCTGTCAAGAAGTCCTGAAGCAACTCAAACATCGGATTGCTCCATCAACTGCCTGTCGAAGTCGAGCGGCCCAGCGAAGAGCTCGGCATCGCGTGGGTCCACTGTCCCATTGGTGACTTTCATGATCGCGTGGGTGATCTTGGTGATGCCACCCATCTCGTTGACCCAGTACCTGCGCGCAGCGCTTGCGCCGCGCTTGGTGAACGTATCCATGAGCTTGACGTTAGTCAGCAAAGTTTCGGCGATAACGGTGCGATCGACGACCCCGAGGTTCCTGCACTTGCTGCAGCCTTCACCGACCAGATTCACTTGGTCGACGATCTGCAGTTGCTCCAACCGGGCGAAGAGATCGCTGCTGATGCCGTGCATATGTTCTCGCAGCGGGATCCTGCAGGCGGGGCAGAGAACCGGCACCAATGACTGGTTCGCGATCCCGGTGGTCAGAAGCGGGTCGGTGACCAGGTAATCCGCCACGCCCATATCAATCAGGCGCTGGATGGTGGCGATCACGTTATTGGTGTGCAGGGTCGACCAGCTCTGGTGACCCGTCATGGCGCCGGTATATGCCGCCTGGGCTGACGCCAGGTCGCGCAACTCCCCGTACATGAGGACATCAGGGTCAAGCCGTACAGCATTGGTAATACCGTCACCCCAAGTCTCTCCGGCGTAGATCGGTGACTGGTTTGCCTTGAGCGGATACTCAGGAGGATGCTCGAGCGTGAGGATGTGCCTGGAGCCATCAGTCTCATCGTACAGCGCGTTGAGGTTGACCTGCAGGGTCTTGGATTTGCCGGATCCTGTTGGCCCGGTAATCAGGTTCAGTCCGTAGGGCAGGCTTCGGAGTCTTCTGAAGTGCTCGGTCTGCTGAGGCAGGAAGCCGAGCTCCTCGAAGCTCTGCTTGGATGTGTCGTCGTACAGCAGACGCATCACCATCAGCGGGCCATCCACCAGGGGCCGAGTTGCAACCCGAGCGCCATATAGGCCTAACTGGTCGACGAATTTGCGGCTGACGCGGGCATCCTGAGCGATATGGGGCTGGTAGTAATCGCCAGAGACATCGCACATGCTGTTGTACAGAGCAGCGCAGAACTCACGCCCTACATCGCTCTTTTCCTGGCGTACCTCCTGAAGGACCCCATACAGCCGATACTTGATTCGAGTGACATCGTGCGAAACGACGATGTGAATATCACTGGCGCCGCGGCGGTGGGCGTCCCCCATGAACTCCACCACCTGGGCTTGGCGCTGGGTTTCAACAAGTGTCTTCATGCCCGTCGACGCCGAGGCCTGATACAGCGCTTTGATCTCGGTCATCGAGGCTGAGAAGACCTCGAAGTCAATCCCCTTGTGTTCCAACTGGTCCATGAATGCCATCACGTAGGGATCACTGACGTGCTGGGGAGAGATGTACAACTTCCCATCGGCGGTCATCGCCAGGACCTGGCGCAAGTCGTCTTTGATTGGATGAGGGCCGCCTGGCGCGGTCAATACTGCCGCTGGCAACGGCGCCAAAGTCAATTCGACAGGCTCAAGGCCGACTGGCTCTGTGGAAAGCTCGGTCATGGTCAACGCTCCTCAGGGTTGGCCGGGCATGAGGCCCGGCAGGCTCTGTTGCGGTTGAGATACCACCCGGTTACCGAAACCCAGGGGGTATTGCTTTCCCTCCTTGCTCAGCACCACCCCATCGAGCGTGATCTGTTGGACCCGGAAACCGTTTGGTAACTCGCTGCCCGGCTTGGCATCGACCTCGCTGCCGTCGGCGTAGATCAGGCTTGCCCGTAATTTCTGTCCGGAACCGCTGATTTCTTTCACCACCGGCAATGCCGATTGGCGCAGTCCTGGGGAGGTTGCAGTCATGGTGGGAGTTAGCCCAGGAGCAGGAAACTGCGCCACTGGCTGGGGGGCGTTAGGGAGTATGCCGTTTGCCTCGAGCTGGGCATTGGTGCGCTCGGCCTGAGCCTTGAGCAGGATGGTTTCGCTCTGCACCTTGCCGAGCTCGCCGACGTTGATACCCGAAAGGTCTGGCACGGCAGCAAGGGCACTGGTGATCGGCAGCCAGCAGGCCAGGAACAAAAGGCTGAGGTTATTTCGCATACAGGACTCCTGTGACCGACCAGATCAGGTGGTCAGCCTTGTACTCGGTCTTGATCTCCTGCAGGCGCAGCCCCTGGGTCGGGGCGCCATTAAAGGAGTCGTAAGGCAGAACGCCGGTGGTGTAAGAAAGCTGGTACTGCTTCCACTGAGGTGGCGGCGGTGGAGGTGGTGCCGGTTGGCCTGGCAGAGCCGGCTCCTGTGGAATAACCACCGGCATGGGGTGCAACTGCGGCTCCTGAGAGAAACTGTGGAACCAACTGGTCAAATTCTCGAGAGCGTCTCTGGCCTCGACCAATGCGTCATCACCCGCAGCGTCAATGGAAATGTCGAACTTCAGGATCCCGGACTTGGCCTGGTCGGTGAAATCCGGATGTGTGGAGAAGATCTCGCCGACGGCCATCGTGAAGTCGTGAGCAGTGCTGTTACCAGCACGGTCGTAGGTCGCAATAATTTGAGAACCGTTGCACTCAGCCTTGTTGATGGGCCAGCCTCGGATATTCAGGGGCAACTGGTACATCACATGGCTGCAGGCCTCTATGAAGTCGGTGACTGAGGGTTGTTTCGCCCAGGGGTGCTCCAGCGCCTGCAGGGGTTGTTCTGTACCTGTTTGCCTCCGCAGTTCGGCCAGCTCCTCAAGGCGCTTCTTCTCTGCCTCGATGGCAGTTTGACGCGCGATCTCTGCCTGATGCGATTTCCATTGTGCCCAGGCCAGTAGGCCACCACCGAGCAAGAGGGCCACCAGGACCAGCTGGGCTAGCTCAGACTTGGACATACCGAACACGAGCGGACGTAGCCGATACTCACGCTTGAGCCGAGACGGGTGGAGTAGCTCCTCGATGTCGATGAGCTCGCCACCCATGGCAAACTCGGTCGGTAAAAACTCTCGTTCGAACTGGATGCCGCGACTGCGTTGCTGCAACACCCGTTTGCGAACCTCTGACGCCGTGGCAATCAGGTCGCAACCCGGGATGATCCTGCCTTCATGGACTGCGACGATGGCATAGCGATCTTGATCGGCGTCGACTGCCCAGGCGGCAATCCACGAATCACCGAGCTGTCCAGCCAAGGTCGCAGCCAGCGAATACATGCCTTTGTGAACGTCAGAGGAGCGAGAAACAAAGCCCGCCTGGATCATGAGCGACGTTCTTCGGATGGCCACGATGTCCAGGCCGTGTTCATGGCCGTACTGGCGCGCTTCCTTCATGTAACTGGTCATATTGCCCAGGGGCGTCCAAAGCATGCCCGTGACGAAGACGCGCCCTCGGTGCTGGATGGTCTGCACCCGGCTCGACGGTTTGGGAGTGTCGGAGTTCATGAGCGCCGCCACTTACAGGTTGTCCGGGAGGACAACCGGTGTCACCAGCACCACCAGGGCGCTATGGGACGTCGAGCGGGTCCTGCCCCCGCCCAGGCCAAAGAAGCTGGGACTGCCTACGCCGGATTTGCGCGCGTCATCCCCGTTCTCGTCGAACCCAGTGAGAATCAGCGTCTCACCGCTGCGCAGACGGACCTTCGGCGCGACGTTCTTGGTGTCGTAGTCGGTGGTCTGGACCTTGGAGTCGTTACTCTCGAAGTCCTTGAAGATCGGCTTACTGCTGATGCTGAGGGTGATCATCAGCAGCATGTTTTCGTTGTCCAGGAGCTTGGGTAACAACATCATGTTGAAGCCACTGGTGATTGTCGCCGGTGTCAGGGCGGTGCTGGAGCCGACCGATGCGGTGGTGGTGGTCGAGCTGGAGGCGACATAGCTTTGGACGTTGCCGATCTGGATCGGTGCCGGCTGCAAGTTCAGCGTGGTCACCGACGGCGAACGTACTTCGGAGACGCGCCCCTGTTCTGAAAGGGCTTGGACGACAGCCTTGGAGCCTGCCCACGGGGAGCTGGACGTATCGAGGATGCTGCCGCTGGCGGAGATCGCCTCGGAGCTGATGCCGGCGACGGTGTTGCTCAGGCCAAAACCCCATTTTCCAGAGATTGACTTGTACACAGCGCTCCAGTTAACCGCTGTCTGGTCGCTGTCGGTGAAGTTCACCTCGTAGACTTTGACGTTGAACAGGACCTGTCGAGTGATGCTGCGGTTGGTCTCTTTCAGGTAGGCCGAGATTCGATTCAGCACCTCCGGCCGATCGCTGACGGTGAGTGTCCCGGTCGAGCGCGAGAGATACAGCCGCCCTGGAGGCTGCATGCTTAGCATGGCCTTGACGTTGCTCTCGATGTCGTTCATCAGTGAGGTCTTGTACGTGGATTTGGTGCTCTGGTTGCTGCCGGATTCACCCGTGGCTCCTCCCGAAGACGTCGAAGAACCCGAGTCGCCCTTGCCGGTGGAGGTCAGCAGGCCAGACTTGACGGTGCTCTCGATCTCCAGCTCATCACCGAATGTCCACACGTCGAAGGTGCGGGTGTCGAAGTAGGTGATGCGCACGCCCTGCAGCTCAGGGTCGAAGTGCCACGAAAGCCCCAGGTGGGAGGTGGCCTGGTTCAGTAATCCTGAGGTGTTGCCGTTGTAGTTCAGCCCGGAGATTTGCCTGCCGCCGCTGAGGCTGAGGTCAAACGAATTAGCGCTGCCCGGTATAGCACCTGCGATGGCAGTTGGCATGAGACCAGCCAGGCTGTCTGGATCAGGTACAGCCTGAGCGGCGCCACGTGTAGCAGTGCCGGCGGGCTTCGAGGAGAGGATCCCGGGGTTCAACGCGTCAGGCGCTACGATGACCTGGAGACCGGTTTCCTTGGTGATCAGCTGTGCTACGTCGGTGATCGACACTGGGCCAGCAGGCCGATAGGCAATGTTACGATCCAGGCTGAACGGAAGCCCGCGTCGGTTCACCAGCGGCTCAGTGGAAACCCATGGTTTATTGCTGAAAACGACCGTGTCGCGGTTCTGCTGTAGCTGCTGGTTCTGTAGTAGCTTGGTGTACTGGCTAGCCGTATGGCCCTGGAACTCTGCTCGGTCGAATGACTCATTAACCTGCTGCACGGCACAGCTGCTCACCAGGGCTAGGGCAATCGGTGTCAGTGCCCAGCGGGCCCGAGGAAACTTGATCATTTCTTCTTCCTCTCAGCGACGTACAAGACGCTCTGGGAGCCTTCGCTACCGTTGACTAAGAAAGATCGCGGGGCATTGTCGTAGAGCGGGAACAGCTGCTCGATGGCTTCCTGGAACGAGCCCTCGAAGTGCAGCGGTGCCTTGATCGGGTAGTTGAGGTCCTCCTGGGCCCATATCACGCGCCACCGGGCTTTTTTGGCCCATTCTTCAACGCTATCGCGCAGAGTTGATCCAACTTCTGCCGTCCATATCTGGGGCAGCGGCCGGGATGGTGGGGCGGGTTTTACCTCGATGGCCGGGGCCGCCACCGCTGCAGCGGCGCCGACAGCCGCTGGCTTGGATGCCGCGAGTCCGCTGGGCACGTTCGGTGCTGGAGACGCAGGTGTCGAAGGTTTAGCTGCGGCGGTTACCGTCGCAGCCTGGATAGAGCCATCCTTGGCGGGTGCCACTGGGGGGAGCACTGGGGCCACTGGCGCTGGGGGGGCGACAGCGGGTGTAGTCGTGGAGATTGGTGCGGGAGCAGGTACAGCGGCGACGACAACGCCTGGCGTCGAGGCCGAGGTGGCGGAGCTGGTGGCAGGAACCCGCGCTTTGTCGGCGTAGAGCTGGCCCGTCGGCGCCGACGGGGTTGGCAATTGGTAGCCGGGGCGAAGCACGAAGCACACCTGACGGTTCACTTCATCGACCTTCACCTGCCAGGCTGGGCCGGCGAGGACCTGCAGAGTGTTGCGCAGTGTCATCGGGCCGAGTTTGTATTGGGCTGCCGGTAGAGGTCTGGTGTACAGGATGTTGACGTGCTGCGAGCTTGGCGGGCAGAGGGCGTACCCTGACCGGTCGACCACGTAAAGCATGGCGTCCCGAACGCTGGGGTTCATGCTGGAAGGGATGGTCACGTCGATGATCTGTGCCATCAGGTCGCGCTGGCTCGCATCGGGCTGGGTGCTCACCAAGGTGTAGCGGCCATACCGAACCACCGGTTCCTTCTCCGGGTTTGCGCCGTTCGGATAGATGTCCGGAGACAGCCATTCGGGATTACGGCTGCTATCGAACGCCGGCTTCGGCGGCTGTTCAGCCTTCTGAGTCGCACAGCCCGCAACGAGTGCGGCGAACGAGAGAGTGGTCAACTGCCTGATCATGAGGCCCCCTGTAGTCATTGAGGGCACGGTGACAGCCGGAGGATTCCCTTGCAGCAGGAAATCAATATCACGCAGAGTTAGAATTTCCGGCGTGCTTGATGGAATGCATTCAAGTTACCGGTTGAGGCGCCGAGGTTGGCCTGGCCTTGAACTGAAAAATATCAATGGAGGTGATAATGCTCGACAGTCGAGTTACTGCGTTCGAAAACCTGATGGAGTGGGCGAGCAGTTTGGTAGCTGAGAACAATTGTCGCGGCTTGGAAGACCTTATAAAAATTGTGCTTCGCCCCGTTCAGGCTATCCACTTACGAGACGCGTTACTTCGACCTCGACACCGCGGCCCTCAGTCGTTGCATTGGATGAGCTCGCTTGGTGGGCTGTGGGATGGTGATGCCGGTCATGGAACTTGGGGCGAATTTCTGCTGAAACATTGCCGCCGTCCAGTGGATCCGAACTCAAGCGTCCGACTGGCCAGCGATATGGTAATCCCGACTTTGTGGTCGGAAAGCAGCATTCTCAATAGCCTGGGCATGATCGGGAAGGGACGTAAGCTCGGTGAGTTCGTGCAGGACACAAACCATCGCGTGATCTTGATGCAGCCATTAAAAATTGCCTGGGTCAATGGCGGCAACCATTCGATTGCCCAAGGCATTCTGGGTGGGGAAGGGGAGCTCATACCTGATGACGTTTATGACGTTACCGAGATAATCAGGGGGGTACGGTTTGATGGGGAGTGCTGGATTTGTCAGAGGACCGGCGAGAAGCTTGGCTCACCAATCTACGCGGAGTTGGGGTGGGCCTGGGAGATCGCGCGCTTGCTGACTGACCTCCCACGCGAATCTACTGACTGATAGTCGCGGCGAGCATAGCCTTGGCCAACGCGTCCTGCTGCTCTTCTGGCTCAATCAGCTCCATGCTGACCTGACGCTTCGCTAAGAGCATCTGCCACAGCTGCTGATCGATGCTGTTCTCCACAAGCGGGATCTTCACGATCACCGTTCTGAGCTGGCCATTTCGGTATGCCCGGTCCTCGGCCTGATCCTGCTGTCCTGGTGTCCAGGGCAGGCCTAGGAAGAACACGTAGTTGGCGGCCGTGAGGTTGTTTCCGGTACCAGCGGCTTGGGTGGTGCAGATGAACGCCCTGCAATCGGGATCGCCCTGGAACTTGTCGATCGCCTTTTGGCGCTTGGTGAGTGAGTCACTGCCGACCAGGGTGACGTTCCCGATACCGGCTGCATTGCACAGCTCCTTGAGGCGCGCCACGGTGGGTTTGAATTCGCAGAACAGGATGACCTTGTCTTCGGGGTCCAGCTCGCCGAGCAGGTCCATCGCGACTCTGACCTTCACCTGTTCGAGATAATGGCGGAGCGCGCCGAGTCTGGCAAAGATGGGCCTGTCCTCAAGGCGAATGCTGTCGTACTTCTTCCGTTCCTCCCCCCCCATCGCCACGGGCAGCAACTGCCGGTGTTTACCTTTGAGCCCAGGCAGGACGTCTTTACGTCGGCGGAGCATCCAGTCGCCCAGTTCTGCCCGGAGGTTTTGTCGGAACTCTGGGCTGCCAGTGAAGCGCTCGCAGAAGTCGCTGAGGGGCAACTGGCCGACCGGGTGTCCCGATAGACGTAGCAGTGTGTGCAGCTCCGTTTCGCGATTGAGAACAGGCGTGCCTGTCAGCAGATAGCGATTCGGCACTTTTGCTGCGATATCGAAGCCATGGCGTGTACGCTCGGCAGTCGGCTCCTTCAACTGGTGCGCCTCGTCGACCACTAGAACGTGGTAATGCTCAGCCAGCAGCACGTAGTCGCCGAGGCGTTCGTAGTTGATCAACATCCATTGGGCCAGCGGGTCGTGCTTCTGCACAGCGACTGTCGTGTCGGGGTAAACCGCCACGACTTCGCGCTGCCAGTTGATCAGCAACGAGGAGAGGGTCACCACCAGGATCGGGCGACCGGCTGCACTGATATGCGCTGCGATGATGGCCTGGCGCGTCTTGCCGAGACCCATATCATCAGCCAGCAGGGCGCTGGTACGTTGGAGCAGGTGAGCGATCCCGGCAGGCTGGTGATCGAGCAGGGAGTAGCCGACGAGAGCCTGGGCGATTGTGGCATCGGAGAACTCGGTGCGCTCGATCGGCGAGACGGCAGCGAGGTAGATGTCGTTGGAGCTCTCCTCTCCGCTGGCGGTTGTCGAGGGTTCCTGAGGAGCACCGCCCAGGCTGATGCGCGGGATGTCTGCTGCTGGAACCACAGAACCATCGCCCAGGAGTTCCTGTACAACGTCCAGTATCTCGAACTGTTCCTCTGCAAGACCGAGCTCCAGGACCAAGTTGCTGCGCAGGATCTCGGTGGTCGCATTGATGCGCCAGGAGCTTGATCGACCTAGGAATACACCGCGCATCCGGCGTGCGACGGCAACCACGCCGGGATGGTAGTCACCTGACAGTAGGACACCTCCGTCGGCCAACGGAGCGATGCGCAGCATCATCCCCCAGGTGAAGGCGTCTCGGCGAGGAGCTCTCAACGCGGACTCGATCTTCTGGCGGAATGCCTGCCATGACTCTGTGACCTTACCATCGGCCAGCTCGATTAGCTGGTGGTGCACCAGGTCCAGCTCGTCGATGAGCTTGGCCTTGGGCACGCGCCAATAACGACAGAGCGGGTGGTCTCCACGGCGGATGAAAAACCCGCTGCGGGCGAACATGACCTTGTTTGCGCCTTCGATGTAGGGCATGAGGATGCCCATGTCGTAGCCGTCAAATACGGCGGCTTCGAGCAGAACTGGCTGACTATTGAGGAGGCGTGGCCGTTTCAATTGGCTTCTCCCAAGTGCTGCATGATCCACGCTTGAACAGATTCAGTGACGCGGGACTTCCACTGCGCCTTGGCGTAACGCTTAAGCTCGCGGGTCCGGTCAGGCCACTCTTGGTTGCTCGATATCCGCCCTGACTCGAGACCTTGCATGAACCAATGGCATGCCCGTCCTGCTGGCGAGTTGGGAGGTATCGGATCGTTTCGGCGCCCCCGTAACTGAACGCAGTAGAATTGTTGATTTGGCCTGCGAACAGATGAGTCGATTTCCCGGGCTAGTCGGATTTCGGCTGAGGCCAACACTGTGTCGCCTTGCCTGAAAGAAACAAGCCTGCAACTGCCTTGAAATGCGGAGTAGTCGTAAGTGTCTATGCAGTGTTTTATCGCTGCATGTTCAGCGATTAGATCTGCCGGGCATCGCAGCTCAACGACGATAACCCCGTTAGGGCAAACAGCAGTTCCCGACGGCAGTAACGCCGGCCATGTCGTCAGCAACTCGTCCTCCTCAGTCCCCAGCTCTTCGTGCATTGCTTTCAGCAAACTGTCCACGTAACCGTGGAACTGGTCGATCATGTTGGTGATCTGTGCGAAGGGCTTACGTACGAAGTAATGGGTAGCTATTTCGGCTGCCCGTTGTCCGTTGGTGCTGTAGTCGAGGTGTCGATAGAACTCTTGATAGTCAGTCAGTTTGCTACCAATCATTATCCATAGTGGATCATTCCAAGCGGTCGGTGTGCCCTTGAGCAGCAGGTTCAAGTCAAGCGGCGGAGTTTCCACCGTGACTCTGTAGTCGGGAGAACACACCTGATACGGGACTTTTCCCAGCAACGCGTAAAAGGCTTGCCAATCAGTTCTCGTCACGGGGCGCCTATTTCCTAGGGCTGCTCCGTGGAGCATCCTCCCCCACGCTTCGTAACCCGCGCAGCGGATGTGGAACAGTGCACCTCCAGCTCGACCAGGGCGGCAGGAACCGAGGTAACGAATAGAGGCTTTTGGTGTTTGGAGAAGCCACACCAGAGCATCGGCTAATGACATACCCTCGTCTGCCACTTGGCCGAGAAGCCCCTTCCCATCCCCAGCCCAAACGGGGCCGGGCAGATGAGTGTTCAGCCTAGGCCAAGGGGGAGGCACCAAGCCGAGCACATCATGAGGCCATGGAAAGGTATGGAGATGGTCGCTGAGAATCAGCATCGGCAGCAGGACCGGCTGAGCACGCAGCGCCTGCAGCCGACGCTCTTTGTCACCCGAAACCAGCCAGTTGTACAGCTGCGGTGAGACACACTGAACAGAACGGATGGCGAACAGCACATTGGGGTCGAGGACAGAGCAGAACTCGCGGAGTGCTGCACCGATCAACCGAAGATAGTAGCGTGATTTGGGTCTAAGGTATCGCAGGTGGGGACTGCGGCTATCGAGTCCTCCCAACAGCTCCGACCTTTTACCCAGGTCATTCCGTGCCAATTCGGCAGCCCAATCCCCCGCTTTCTGCGCAAACGACGTGAGAAGTCCATCGTCTGATGTGTACGGCAGTGTATCAATTCGGTTTGCTAACCCCTGCGCTGCGCGGGGGCCAGGTTTCGTCTTGGGGATGCGAAGTCTGCTGTTACAGGTTGTCGTACGAATGGTGTTGCTGTCGAACCACTGCAGAATCTTTCCGAAGCGGGCAATCGCGATCTTCCGACCCTCATGTTCGAGAGTGACCGTCCATACCTGAGTCGAACTGGTCGATTTTAGGTATTCACGAATGAACTGGTGCTGCTCTTCGGCAGGAACACAGAAGTGGTTTGCCCATGTGGTGGCCACCCCCAGTTGCTGCGCGCTGAAGTGTTGCAGAACTGGGTCAAGGCTGAGGAGGGTGGTGTTTTCTGGCCTGGTTTCAATCATTTGCCCGCTCCTGTTGGAGCGAGCAGGTTGTCTATCAATTCAAGATGGTCATAGCGGTAATGCTTACCCGCAGGGCTGGAAATTTAGAGAGTTACTTCCTCTGATTAGAGGATAGCTGGAATGCAGCCTTCGGAGCATTGTGGCTACATGCCCTTAGGCCTGGACATATCAGGCTTGCCGCTCACTGATGGGTAGCTCACGCGACAGTTGTTCACCTTGTAACCGGTGCACCCCCAAAAGTCATAACCCCCATCACCACGCTTCTGGTGGCGCACTAGTGGCATCCCGCACTTGCCGCATGAATGGCCAATCTGGGGGCCTGAGGAGGCTTCCAGCGACCGTGGCTTCATTGCAACCGTGGGCGCCTGGCGGAGTGTGCCGAGCTCGTTCTGCAGGTTCTGATAGAACCTGGCGACCACTGAGCCGTACTGCTCCTCCCCCTGTGCGATTCGGTCCAGATCCTTCTCCAGCGTACTGGTGAACGCCAGCTCGACGAAGCTGAAGCGGCCTTCCAACTGGTCGATGGTGCTTACTCCCAACGGGCCTGGGACCAGCTTGCGTTTTTCCTCAACCACCAAGCCTTTGCCGGTGATGTTCTTGATGATCGATGCAAACGTGCTGGGGCGTCCGATCCCGAGTCGCTCCAGCTCTTTGATCAGGCTGGCCTTGGTGAAGCGTGCCGGCGCCTTCGTCTTCTGATTCAGCACCTCGCCCTGGAGGACGTTGAGGATCTGCTTGGGCTCGAGCACCGGTACAGGATTCTTGGGGATGTCGCTCGACTCTTCATCCGTGTCGTCCTTCTGCAAAAGCTTCATCCAGCCGAGATAGGCGACAGTGCTGCCAGTTGCGGCGAAGCGCAGCGGCCTCTGATCCGGCCCCCTGGCCAGCAGTTTTGCTGTACGCACGTCATAGATGGCATCTGCGAGTTGGCTGGCCAGCGCCCTGATGCGGATGAGTTTGTACAGTGCCTGCTCATCCGCAGACTCGCCTGCGACTTCGTCCTCCCACGCGGTCGGCGCAATAGCGGGGTGACCTTCTTGGGCGCTATCAGCAGCCTTGAACGTTCGGCGTTCGTCTACGACGTCAAGGCCTTGTTGCCGAGCAACCGCCTGGATATCAGGCATGGCCTCATCGGCCAAGTTGGGGTTATCCGTCCGGTGATAGGTGATTACGCCCTGTTCGTACAGGCGCTGCGCAACCTGCATGGTTTTGTCCGGATCCCATTTCAACGCCACGCTGGCCGCCTGTTGCAAGGTCGACGAGATGAACGGTGGTGGTGGCGGGCGCCGCTTTTTGCCGTCTTCGCACGACTCGACGATCACAGCACGTGTCGCGGCAACCCTAGATGCGAATGTCCCATCCTGGATGTAGGGGTTCTCTTTGCTGGCGAAGTCCGGGATGGGTTGCCAAACGGCGGTCCAATCCATGCCGGTCGTGTCGTCCTTGAAGGTCAGCTCAACCCCGAAGTGATGGATCACCTTGAAGTTTCGGATTTCGCGCTCGCGCGTCACCACTAGGTAGAGTGCAGGCGACTGCACTCGGCCAGCGGAGGTAGGTTGGCCCAGAACCCGGCGAAGCTCCTGTGTGACCAGATAGCCGACCAGGCGGTCGAGCACTCGCCGGCACTCTTGTGAGGCCACGAGTTGCCCATCAATTCTCCGTGCATTGGCCAAGCCCTCGCGCACCCTGGCTTGGGTGATCTCATTGAACGTGACTCGCTTGTACTCGCGGATCCCCAGCGCCTGCTGTATGTGCCAGGCGATACTTTCCCCCTCTCGGTCGGGGTCGGTGGCGATGTACACCTCAGTGGCGTCCTTGAGCGCCTTGCGGATGGTGCTGACGTTACGGGCACTCTTGGCCAGAATCTCGTACACCGGGCGAAGGGTCTTCAAAACCCCTGTTGTGATCATCGTGTCGTCTTGGCCTGACTGAGGGAGGTCACGGATGTGGCCACCAGAAGCCACTACCAGCCAGTTTTCGCCAGGGCGGATCTTCTTCATCATGGGGCCGAGCTTCTTCAGTTTGCCCGGTGCCTCGATGATCATGAGTTTCATAAGGTGTCCCTGAACAGTTAAAACAGGAAGCACTCTTGCCCCCGGCCGGGGACGGCACAACGCGAAATGTTCAACTGGAAGGGAAGGAATTCGGTAGGAGTCAGGCCCACGGAGGAAGGGTCAAAAATTGAGGGTGAGCTGCTGGGCGCGCTTGTACCCTTTCAGCCAGGAGGCCAGCATGGCAGGGTGCTTGTAGGGGCAGGCATATACGGGCAGCCCTTTCTCGGCTGCTTCAACCCCAGCAGCCTCTACCGCAGGGTGGGGGTTATTGAACTGGCGCCTATCCGCTTTTCGTTCCTGGGCATCTTCGTTCAGCATCGATTGTTCCTCATCAGCGTCCCTGTTCCCGCCGGGCGAGTCACGCTTCAAACGACCTTGCCACCAGCAATTCCCCGACAAGGGCGTTTTTACGCCCCTGTAGCTCAGTTCGATACAAGTTAGCAGCTGTATAGTGGAGATGCCTTCATGAAATGGTAATTTGTCAATGCTGGCATTTCAAATGTGCCCCTGACCTGGGCAAGCGCTGCTTGCAGCGCCCCTTCGGCTACGAGTTCACGTCCTTGTCTCCGGAAACTTCACGAGTGGCGCCTCAAAAACAGCACCCACGGGCATTACCTCGAAGCGGGAAGAGGTGGCGAGGTTCCGTCCTTGCCTCCAGTGACCTCACGAGTGGCGCCTGAAAATCGTCTGCAGGTTGTGGCCAGAATGCCGTGGAGATGCTTCATCGATGGGAGGGGAAACTCGAAGTGACGTCCTTGTCACCAGTAGCTTCGCGATGTGGCGCGCCAAATTAAGGGGGGGGGTTACAGGGGGATGTCGTCGTCAAAACCGTCGCCGTAGTGGCTCATATCTTCGAGGCTCGGCTGAGGAACGTTTTGAGCCTGGCTGCTGCTGGTCTGACTACGTGCCTGACCCTGTGGTTGATTGGTCGGGCGCTGACCGCCGCCGCCAGACAGAGATACGTGTTCGATGCGATGTGGAAGAATTGCGATCCGGCTGGCTTCGACCTTGAGCGCAGACACCTCCTGCCCACTCTGCTTATCTGTCCAGCTATCCATGATCGCGCGGCCAATTACCACCACGCGCATGCCCTTCTGGAACAGAGCGGCGAACCGCTCAGCATCCTGATGCCACCATTCTACGTTGGCCCAGAAGCCACCACGATCCTTGTAGCCACCCTGGCCGTCAGGGATCGAGTTGTCGAACATCACATTGAGTCGCAGCATGTGTCGCGGATCTTTGTTGCCGTTGGCGAACGACCGGTGCTCAGCGGCGTTACCAACGTTGCCTTCCCAAACTACTGGTGTACCCATGGTGTGTCTCCCGTTCAGTGTTGAGGTGGGTTCATGACCTGCTGCAGTCGAACCTGATATTCGGCCTCGGCCTGCCCCATCTTTTCTGCGCACTCGGCGGCCTGTTTGCCGATGGAGTGAATGAGGCTGATCTGCATGTTCAGGGTGATTCGGTGTTGCTCCAGGGCAAACAGGTCCTGCAGCAAGTGGATTGGTGTTTTGGGGGCGTGGACCATCTGAGCCCATACGCCGACACCCATGCGTCGTTCTTGCACGCTTTGCCAGCGAAGAAAGGTTGTGCCAGCTGCTGTGTTTTGCTCGATGAGCCTGACGGGAAGCAGGGCGAATGGATGTTGGCGAACCTGGGCCAGCACTTCCTGGGTAAGTGTGCGCAGCCCCTCCTCCAGCGATGCGCAAAGCTCCGCCAACTGGACCAGCTCCCCCTTACCTTTAAAGGGCTTTAAAAGGCCTTTTAGTGAGGCACTCTGTTGCAGCCTCTGGTAGGCACCTTGTTGCAGCGGTTTGAAGGCACCCTGTTGCAGTGCCTCCATTGGTCGAGGGGCCGAATGCATGTGCGTCATGCCTCGCCTTCGAGATCGTCATCCATCTCCTCGACCGGGCCTGCGGAGCCACGGCGGATGGGCGGGGCGAAGTTCGAGCGGCGGGTGCCTTCCAGGATGTCCTGAGGGATGTCGCCGTGGCGCTTGTACATCTCGCGCGCGTTTTCAGCCCGGGCATTGTTGGCGGCGAAGTCGTCACGTGATGCACCGGAGAAACGATGGAGCTGGGCCAGCCCAAAAAGACTGCGCAGCAGGTGGGCACCTTCATCGATCCAGATCTCGCCATCGCGGCGACCGATCATGGCGACGTGCTGAGCCAGCAGGATGCGGCGGACGACTTCGTCGTACTGAGTCAGCAGATGAACGCCCTTGAAGCCCAGCGGGTTGGAGATGAAGAGTGGCAGCTTCAGTGGTTGGATCGAGAGGTTTTCACCGATCTCGAGGGCCTTGGGCAACTGGGCCATCACTCCGTCAAGGCGGCTGTCGATGGCCTTCAGAGCATCGTCCACTTCCTGGATCTTCTCCTCGATCCTGATCATCCACCAGTCCGAGTACGGGTCGTCTTGCGCGGCGGCGCGATCCATCTGGTTGATCTTGAGGCAGAAGCCCGCCAGCCCAAGAATGCTGTGTTTGTCGTCGGCCTTCTGGCGACCCAGCCAGATTCGGGCGGCATGGTGAGTGTGGAGAGTCAGCTGGACCTGGCTCCTGAGGGAGCCGATGTTGAGCTGATAGTTGTCAGCCATGGACATGGTTTCCTTATATAAGGTGGGTGAACGATGTCCATGCTGCTGTCGGGCCGTTTGTGGTGCAGTAATAAATGAAGAACCCGTGTTGCTGGAATTGTCATGATCGGTTCGGCGCCGCCGTAGTGTTGGGCCGTATTAAATTTGGCGGTGCCAGTGGCACCACTGATCTGGTCACCGGCGCCAGTGATCCTGTCGGAGGGTGGTGCGTGTCGCACCGCTGTCAGGTGGTGCCAGTGGCA
>NZ_AOHM01000074.1:0-9079 GCF_000510895.2 Pseudomonas sp. FH1 | reverse complement strand
CGGTCTAACAAGATTTGTTTACATAATTTGGTCGGCATAAATGCAGTACCAGGTCAAATGCACGGTCGCCACAGCCGAGCAGCGTCGTCAGCTCGTCCAGGCTCGACACCGGCGCAATGGCGTAATAGCCCTGGTGGTTGAAGTCACGCTCCAGGCGCAGGCGCCGTTCGTGCTGGGTGTCGGCAATCATCACGCGCAAGCCCTTGTTGATCATGACCGGCTCCCGACGGCCGCAGCCGAGTGATGCAACCAGCCCAGCAGATCGCTGCCGCTCATGGGCCGTGCGTGCCAATAGCCTTGGCCGAGGGTGCAGCCCAGCGCCAGCAATGCGCGGTGTTGCTCAGCCGTTTCGATGCCTTCGATCACCACCGACATGTCCAGCGCCTCACCCAAGGCCAACGTGCTGCCGATGACCGCCAGGCAGCGCGGCTCATGCTTGAGGTTGCGTACAAACTCCGCATCCAGCTTGATTTCATTGAAGGGCAACTGACACAGGCGCTGCATCGAGGAAAACCCGGCGCCGAAGTCATCGATCGACAAGCGACAGCCCATCATCCGCAGGCGCACCAGGCTTTCCAGGCTGACATTCGGGGTTTCGAGCAGGCCGCTTTCGGTGATTTCAAAGGTGACATGGCTGCCCGCCACACCGTGGCTCTGCAGGATCTGCTTGATGTTGCCAGCCAACTCGCGATTGGCCAACTGGCTGGCGCTCAGGTTGAACGCCATGTTCAACAGGCTGCCTTGGCACCTCGCTTGTTCGTGCACGGCCAAGGACTGGTGCATCTGCAGGTACAAGCCCTCATCCAGCAAACCGTAGCGTTCCAGCGCTGGCAAAAACACGGCGGGCGACACGATGCCTCGCGTGGGATGCTGCCAGCGTGCCAGCACTTCTACCCCGCACACGGCGCCGCTGCGCAGGTTGAACTTGGGTTGGTAATACGCCTGCAATTGCTCCTCGGCCAGCGCTCGGCGCATCTGGGCTTCGGTGGCACACGCGGGTGCGTCATCGGGTGGGCAGGCTGCGATAGGCCGGGCATGCAACTGCTTTTTTAGCAATGCTTCCAGCGCCCCCGCCTGCAAAGGTTTTTCCACATCCCCGAGGAACTCCAGCCCGAGCAACGAGACGATCTGGCGCACCGCACGCCGCAAGTCCGGCGACAACGAGCTGCTGATGATGATCGACCCGACCTGCCCGCTGGCGCCGACGCGCTGGATGAACTCAACGCCGTCCATGCCTTCCATCTGCAAGTCACAGAGGGCGATGTCCACCGGGCCTTCGCGGTCCAGCAGGGCCAGGGCCTGGGCACCGTCCGCAGCTTCGAACACCTTGGCGCAGCCCAAGTGTTCAAGCATTTTGACGGCAACGGAGCGCTGGAAAGCATGGTCTTCCAATACCAGGACACGTAGCGCAAAGGTCATGAGGGCGGGACTCGTCTGTAGAGAAGTGCCCCATTGTTTCGCGACTTGGCCTAAGTGGACCTAGGAAACGTCTCTACGCTTGTAGGAAATTTCCCAAGAACGCCCACACCTCACGCCAGGTAATCCTCCAACTGCTCCGCCAAGTGCTCCATCGACTGTTGCAAGGTATCCACGGCCGCCGTCAGCGCCGCCGCGTCCAGCCCTTGGGCCGCCGACTCAAGGGCCTCGCACGCGTGGATCAAGCCGGCGGCGCTGATAATCCGCGCACCGCCCTTGACCCGGTGGGCCAGGTCAGCGAGCCCTTGCACATCGTGCTGGGTAAACAAGCGCATGAGCTTGGCCATGTCGCCGTCATTGCTCACGGCCAGGTCGCCCAGCAGGCGCTTGACCGACGCCTGGTCGCCACGGGCCAGTTGCTCCAGGCTGCTGATGTCGATGTCTTCCAACGGTGGCATGTCGGCCCGCGCGTCGGGTTGAACCACCGCCTGGGGTTTGACTTGCGCCAAGCGTGCACCCAGGTCCTTGAGGCTAATGGGCTTGAACAGGCAGTCGTCCATGCCCGCCTCGACGCAGCGCACTTTTTCTTCGGCCAAGGCATTGGCGGTAAAGCCCAGCACCAGACCGCGATGCAAGCCGCGCGCGGCCTCTTCGGCGCGAATCGCCCGCGCCAACGCGTAGCCATTCATGATCGGCATATTGCAGTCGGTGATGACCACATCGAACAGCTCGTTGCGCCAAGCCCGCAGGCCGTGGGCGCCGTCCTCGGCATCGGTGACCCGGTGGCCCAGGTAACCCAGTTGCTCCGACAACAACAGCCGGTTCGCCGGATAGTCGTCGATCACCAGGATATTCAGGGCCTCGCCAGCCACCTGGGGCTCAACCTCGGCCAAGGGTGCACAAGGTTCCAGGATCGGTGCATCCAAGCGCACTTCAATCTGCGTGCCCTGCCCCAACGTGCTGTCCAGGGTCAGGGTACCGCCCATCATTTCGCACAGGGTGCGGCTGATCACCAGCCCCAGCCCTGAGCCGCCACGGGGCGCCTGGCCATGGTTGTCCGCCTGGGTAAACGGGCTGAACAGGCGTTGCTGGTCTTGCTCGGAGATACCGCGCCCACTGTCCTCCACGCGCAAGCACAGGGCCAGGCGTTCCTGCCCCGGCAAGACGTGCGCCCTGGCGACCAGGCGCACCTGGCCGGCATCGGTAAACTTGATCGCATTGCTCAGCAGGTTGGACAACACCTGCTTGAAGCGCTGCGGGTCGATCAGCACCTCGGTACTGATCTGTGCCTCCAGGTCCAGCTGCAAGCGCAGTTGTTTCTGCCGGGCGAGACCATCGAACACCCGCGCCACCGACTCGATCAGTTCACGCAGGTTGGCCCGCTCCGGCGCCAGCGACAGGCGCCCGGATTCAATACGCGCGATATCGAGAATATCGCCAATCAGGTCGAGCAGGCCCCGCGCCGCGCCGGAGGCGACTTCGATGGCCGAACGGTCGAGCACCCCCTTGTCGGCTTTTTTCATCGCCAGTTCGAGCATGCCGATCACCGCAATGAACGGGGCGATATGTAGAATTTCAGAATTCTGACACGTCCCTGCATTTCTGTCCAACGGACTGCTATGATTGAATATTGTATTTAAGAAAGTGATCGGATTCGGAGCGTTTTAAATATGGATAGGTTGAGGGCGATAGGATTTGAATTAATTGGTCATTGGTTCAGCGAAAACAAAGAGCTAAAACTTGAACTAAACAAGTCTGCCAGTCAAAAAAACGCTCTTTACGCATTCGCTATAGATGATGAAGTTAAATATATTGGAAAAACAACAAGAACTATTGCAGAACGTATGTATGGTTATAAGAAACCCTCTGAAACTCAAAGAACTAATATAAAAAATAATGCTAATATCTTGAGCTCTATATCCCAAGATGAAGTTGTTGATATTTACGTTCTGCCTGACAATGGGCTTATGCATTACGGAGTCTTTCATCTGAATCTTGCTGCTGGACTCGAAGACAGTCTTATAAAAACTGTAAATCCTGAATGGAATGGTCGGCAGACTAACCATTTCGCAAGTGAAGAGCTAGAAGCTCCAAAAATAGAGCGGGCGGAAGTCGCACCAAAAATAAAGAAACAGTTCCAACTTATATTGCATTCTACCTATTATGAGAAAGGTTTTTTCAACGTTCCGATACTGGAATCAAAGTTGTTCGGAGATGATGGAGAAAACATAGAGATTTATCTGGGGAAATATAGTGATCCAGTTGTAGGAGTAATAAACAGAAAAGCCAATAGCAATGGAACACCAAGGATAATGGGAGGGCGTGCGTTACGAGAGTGGATAAGACAAAACTACAAGGAGTTGGAAAGTTTGCGCATTAGTATTTTTTCACCGTGCTCTATAAGGCTGGGATGATCAAGGTCGTGTCAATCATTCCTCTGGCAACAAAACCGAATACCTCGAATAATGACCAATAAAGATTAAACACGAAAAACCGCCCGAAGGCGGTTTTTTCTTAACAACTTAAAATCTCATAACAAAGTATAAGTTGGCGTTTAATAACAACACTAAACAATATCAATTTAGCATTTGATTACTAACTGTCAAGTCCAATTCCTGAGTTAAAGAAAAATATATGTTAAATTAATCAAATAACATTAAATATATATATGAAATTAAAACACTCATCCAAAAATAACGGATTAACCCTAATTGAAGCTTTGATATGGTTTGCTATATTTGCAGCAGTAGTTGCAGGGATATTTGCTCTTTATTCAAATGCACGTAATGCCAGCAATTCATCAACTGTGAATAAGGAGCTATCTACGATATTCTCTCAGACAGAACAACTTTTCGCTAGTGAAGATACGAAAGACCTAGATAAAGCGCTCGCTCTAAAAATGGGCGTTTTTCCTAAAAGCGTTAAAGTAAGTAGCAGTGGTGTTATCAGCAACGTCTTCGGCGGGACTATCGAAATAACAGGGCAAACCCCAAGCGGGTTCACTGTGACATATACAGGCGTGCCTTCTGGCGAAGTGTGTTCAAATATAGTTAGAGCACAAAAGGCTGTTGGCTGGGATACTGTCGAAGGTAAAGCTCTGGCTACATACGATAGCACTTACAGCATATCTCAAGTGGGGAGTGTATGTGGAGATAACGGAGGTGAAGTTACCGACCTTGTGTTTATTAGATTAGGTTCGAATACCTAATGCTCTGCCAAAACAACAAAGCCCTTGATTGGGCTTTTTGTTTGTCCGAAAATTTATGGGAGTATATTGGAGATACCCTGCCAAGTTGCTCCCCCTACGGGGCTATTATCCTTGATATAGTAAAAGTGCAACTTTAGTGCCAAACTAAAAATTTATTTCAATCAATCCTTGGCTTTTCTTTCTATAATACGTTCTACGGCTCATATTCATTTTCTCCCAAGGCTTATCTTGGGACTCAACTGAGCGGTCTGCATCGACATTATTCTCTTTCCGATAATAGTAGGTTCTTTTCGGTATCCCTTCATCTTCCCAAGGCTTGCCATCGATATATATTAGATTTGCAGAACTCTTTTTTCTTGACTGCTTAGCCCTATCACTTTTCAATTCGTTAAGCCTCTCTATAGAGAAATGGCGAGTAATAAACCGATAGACACTATTCGCAATGGTTTCAACCTCTCTTGTACCTAACTGGCACTCAAATGTATTAAATTCCATTGCTTGCTCAAGAATATTTGAGCGTAACTCTGTTTGATGGCACCTATGCCAATTTGAATATGCCCATAAACGGAGATTTTCAAACAGTGTACAATTTCTACCCGAGGCGAATCCGTCTTCAATTTTCTTTTTCTTTTTTTCGGCTCTCTGTTTTTTAACAAGGTCTTTATCAACAAACTCATTGAGATAGTCGAGATCGTAGGGTGTATCTTCATAGGAAAGGACTTTATAGGAGGACGCTTTAAAAGGGTTTTTAGTCAAAAGCCCATTATAGTTCATATCTGCGCCGACCCTTACTGCAAGCCCATGCTCAACATCGGAAAAGTATTTTATAGGCTTTTGGAGCCCCGTCACGTCGTTTTTGATGGACGTTTTTAGTATGTAGGTCATATGTGAGCGACCATTATCTAAATTCCTCACAATCAAATGTGGCGCTGGCAATCCTTTGTCTGCCCAATCCAATACGCTCATATCACTATCTAAATCAAGTATGATGAAATATTTATGAGTCAACGAATTCGGCTGAATATGGTTTGATTTTAGAGCTAAATCTAATGCGCCTATCTTCTTGCCGAAGTAGTAATCGTTAGTGTGATAAGGCTTTGGTGGAAGTTTTGACTTATATTGTTCAAGCGTGTTTTCAAGCCTTAAATGAGCATTGTTCATTTTCTCCTCTAATTATTTAGTTATTTAGGAGGAAAATTTGAGACTGGCTCTTGCTACATCAACTTGAAATGGTATATTGGATATACAATGCGTTGAACGTAGAAATTGATAGGCTTGGTCGCTCCTAATTTCTACTCCTTACAAGCAAGATAACATTTACCCCTTAAAGTGCAAATTTTAAGGGATTTTGTTTTTATAAGCTAAAAATTGAAATTCAATATGTTATGATGAATAAGAGCTTTGAATCGGCTCACTCGCATAATAACCCGTAAAACCCCTAGTCATAGCTAGGGGTTTTATATTTATTGCCAAGGGCTCTAGCGCCGAATAATTGCTATAAAGCAGATGCCAATAGTTATTTTTTAATGTTTCTGCATTGAAAAACCATCTAATGATGGTTTTATTTACCTTGGTTTTATTTTGCGCTTTATTTCTGATGAAATCGGAAGGTCTGGAAGTTCTTCACGATGTTCATCCAGCACCTCCAAATGCTGGTCTATTTCTCTATCAGCTTGATTTATAAATTCGCTACCATCCGTCCTATCGTTTATCTGAATTCTTAAATAAGCCAGTCTTGCTCGTTCAAGAGCCTTTTCCTGTATGTCTTGACGTTTCTCATAGAATAATTCATCAAGCCAGCCAACTACACCAGATATGAGATCACCGAGGTTGGTTTTAAATAACTTTAACTCGGCAATCCTTGCCGTTATTTCTCCTTGAATACGGTCTGACTCGGCACTTTTACTCTCAATATTTTTGATGTGGTTTTGAGTTTTCCTGCGATAAGCATCTGCTTGTTCACGTTCCTCGGCTGTTGCTTCCTCTGCAAGCCTCTGGCGTTCTATGGCGTCCTCTGCCTTGGTCAACTGAGCTTTAACATATTGCTGGGCTTTATGGACATAATGAGTGGTTTCCTGCTTTCGTCCTTGTGCAAGTTTTAAAGCGTTCTCCGCTTCCTCTCTTTTGATTTTTGCCAATTCATAGAGATTAAACGCACGTTCTGATTTTGGCTTTTTAGCCTCGCCATTGATGTAGCGGAGTGTGTTCATGTGCCCTTCGGTCTTTTCGTGTTTTTTTGCATAGTAAGAGGTGTTTTTCAATAGTCTGTTGTTCGTGTAGGCGTAAAACATATCCTGTAAATACCCGAACAATAATTGAGACTCCAAAAAATCAGGCGTCTCGCCAATCAGTTCTGTTCCTGGGCGATGCTTTTTTAGGTAAGAATTAACTTTTTTGATCTGCGTTTCACGCAAGTCATAACGCCCAGTTTTACTGCTCTTTGTTGAAATGAATAAGTGCGGATGGTCGCTATGGTCTGTTAGATCAACGTCTTCATCACCATGCAAAACGATGAAATGAATAGGATATTCAGGAAATACCTGCTGGTAAAAACCTTTGATTAAGTCAATTCGACCTTCTGCGCTAACCCCTGAAACTTCGTTTTTAGAAGGGAATTTAAAAAATGCTTCTTGGATGACTGCTTGGTTTTTTCTTATGAGAGGCTTTGGACCGTTTTCAATCTCGTTATGACATTCAAGAAATTTTCGCACTGTATCGAGTTTCTGGTTTTTTCGTTGTATGTCAAACAAAGCAATGTCAGATAAAAGCTGTTCAGTATCAGCAATGCCTTTGACGTTGAGTATGTTTTGAAAAGCGAGGATACTTCCATCGTCAGTTTCTTTTTTGCTTGCGTTCTTGACTTTGTTTTTTAGTTTTGTGCGTGCTTCCAGTAGTTCGGCTCTATTATTCTTAACGACAGTTGGTGCTTCTGCCTCATCGGTGATTTTTGCAAGTAGTGCTTCTCTCTGTTCTTTCGGGTAATCGTCAAGTCTGGTTGTGCCAGTTTCAGGAAGCCAGATTAGGTTAAGATGAGATTGCTCATCGAACCATTCCAATTTTTTTGGCTGACTTGCTGGTATGCGCAGGGAGTGGCGCAGACTCTTGAATAACTGACGGCGACCGCCGTGCCCATTTGTTGATTTTTTCTTAATCTCATTTGTATAGTTCAATGTTTTGAATATCATTGAAGTTATTTTTTTGCCATTCATTTTATCCTCATGTTGATTGTTATATTGGAGTAGAGCGCTTTTAGCTTCTGCCATTCCGGCAAGGAACCTGTGCTTACTACCGCAAGCGAAGCGTCTTTGCGAAGCAAAGTGTGGTGGTAAGCCCAACGGGTTAGAATAAACCCTATATAAATATTAGCATTTGGATCAATGCTTTTGCTTTTAAGCTGGACTTGTTCAGCTTACCCATACTTGTATGGGGCTGTGCTTTTGGCTGGACTTGTTCACCTTGCATACTTTGTTGGTGAATATATTTTGACGAGTTGATGGCAACATGATATTTTCCATAGTTACTCACAAAAATTAACGAATCACATAACGACCATGGATGTTAATAGTATGATAAGAAAAACAATGCTTCTTGCCTGCGCCCTAGCATTATCTGCTTGCGTAACGACTCCGCCTGACCAACTCACCATAACTACCGAAAAAAAAGAATTTCTTTATGACTACTCGGTCCCCGGAATTAGCAAGGATGAGTTATACACGCGCGCAAGTGATTATCTCGCGATCACCTATAATAACAGCAAAGTAATCTCTAGGGTTGAAGATAAGGAGCGAGGGACTATCATCGCCAAAGCAGTTTCAAGCTGGAAATTAAGCATTGATAGCTTCGTTATTACCGGAATGCCCTGTTACTCTAACTATGACATCTACTTCATTGCTAAAGACGGGCGAGCAAGACTCCAGCTGGCGCTAGTGCCGGGAGCACCTAACCCTTCAGTGTGTGGTTGGACATTACCTCCCAAGCGCGACTATCCACAAATTGTTGGTCAGTTCGATAATATCAGTAAAGAAATGCAAAGCGCATTGAACGGTAACGGCAAGCTCGACAAGCTTAACGATTTTTGATTTTATGGGTGGAGCCCTAAAAGGTGCCCAATCTTGATTGGGTGCTTTTTAGGGCTGGGTATGCGTTATTTCAGATGAGGCTTATATCGAGCCGTGTAACCGTCCGGCGTTACATCAATAGTATCTAAATGTTTGTCAGCGTGATAAATATCAAGCTCAAAGAATTTCTTTTTTATTGGATTGATAATTAGCTTAATTTTCTGTGAGTGCAGAAAGTTATTGATCTTTATGCGTCCTCGCTCTGTTAGCAATAGGCGGTAAATCTCCATCACATTAAAGTCGGACTTGCTCGCCAAATGCATTGAGCTGATTTTCAGGTTTAATCTATGGCGGTTGCAGGAGCTGAGTGCAACACGGTCATTGAATTGAAGCTGGA
>NZ_AOHM01000073.1:0-2557 GCF_000510895.2 Pseudomonas sp. FH1 | reverse complement strand
CTTAAACGTATCAGGCATTGGTTGCGGTAGCTGCGTCAGCAAAATCACTAAAGCGATTCAATCGTTGGACAGCGAGGCTAAAGTTTCCGTGGATCGCGCGGCAGGTAAGGTAAGCGTTGAAAGTAGCGAAAACCCAGAGCAAGTTCGTAAAGCTGTCGAATCACTCGGTTTCCCATCGCAAATCAGCGCTTAAGGCGCTGATTTCATTGTTGGGTAAATTTTACTAATCACCTCGCAGAGCTTTAAGCAGCCCCTTAAATGCTCCGTTCAATCTATTAAAAGCGCTTTCAAAATGAATTTCGTTCTCAGTAAACTTTGCAACTTCAAGCTGTGCATCCACAGTATTTTGATCAATTGAAGGTTGGTAAGGCGTGCTGTAAAACAAAGCATCACGTTGACCATCACTTGCTGATTCGTTAATGGCAATATGTTTTATGTTTGTTGTTTTCAAAGAGAATGGAGAATTCAAGCCTCGTGTTGTCTGGCTGGCGAGCACAGCAGAAAACTCCAAATCTCTAGCCTTAAAGTTAGGAGTATCGGCGTTAGCGATATTATTGCTAAGTACCTCGGCTCTTTGGCTGCGATAAACTAACGCTCTTTCGGCGGAGCCAAGCGCTTTTTCAAAATTAATGCTCACAAGCGGCCACCTTCCGTTACGCTACTATTTCCAATTTTCACCTATATCAAACACTTATGTGTTGAATGTGGTGCGTCTAAGTCGACTTATAACTCCGGTGCAAATTCAAAAAACGTCAAGCCCTGTGAAAGTGACCGAAAGCACAGAACACCGAACGGCTAAATTTTAGGAGATTGGTTTCAGCGAACTCCGACAGTGGATAGACCATACGGATTAAGTACATCGCACCTCAAGAGAAATATCGGAACCTGACACAACTGTAATATTGGCCTAAGCTGCCTGACAGGGAATCAGTCTTATAGTCTTATTGAGCCTTAAGCTCTTCCCTGAGCATCAACTTTGTTGTGGATTCAGGGGCTACCATCTATCAGAGGAAACCCAAATGAACCCTATTGAACCCTATCAAAACCTTGTTCGTCATCGCTGCTCTGACCGTATCTTCTTTTGCTATGGCTGAAGGCGGAGGTGACCGCACTTTCGAACGTATGGAAGCGGCCAGGAGTAACTCGATGGAATCGTACCAAGTAGCCCAAACGAAAAATGCCCAGCCTCCTGTCGCGGAAAGCAAAGCCAGGGCGATGGACCACAAAAATTGCTAAATATTTGAGCTACGCTCACAAGCTGACAGAAATGTAATCACTGTGGTGGTTTAAATGTGGCAACTTCTGAGCTCGCTTACCGTTTGAGTTCGTCTTTTGTAACGGTGAGTGAGTCTCATCCAGACAATTCATTTGTTGTTTCGCGCGGCTTCCCTTTTGACTGATTGGACATAACGGCATGCACTCCAAAACCTCTAGGCGGACATTCGTGAAAGGCTTGGCCGCTGGTGGCATTCTCGGCGGCCTTGGCCTTTGGCGCACTCCTGTATGGGCGGTGACAAGTCCTGGTATGCCGAGCGTACTCTCCGGTAACGAATTTGATCTGTTTATTGGTGAAAGCCCTGTAAACATCACAGGCTCGCCTCGCACAGCTATGACCATCAACGGATCATTGCCCGGACCTTTGCTGCGTTGGCGTGAGGGGGAGACCGTCACTCTGCGTGTAAAAAACCGTCTAGACCAAGACACATCAATCCATTGGCACGGGATCATCCTACCCGCCAACATGGACGGTGTGCCTGGCTTGAGCTTCCATGGCATCGCACCCGATGGCATGTACGAATACAAATTCAAGCTTCATCAGAACGGAACCTACTGGTATCACAGCCACTCGGGTTTGCAGGAGCAGGCAGGCGTTTACGGTCCAATCGTCATCGATTCGAAAGAACCTGAACCGTTTCAATACGATCGCGACTACGTGGTGATGTTGACTGACTGGACCGACGAAGATCCCAGTCGCGTTATGGCGAAGCTCAAGAAACAATCGGGCTATTACAACCATCACAAGCGCACCGTCGGAGACTTCATAGACGATGTCAGCAGCAAAGGTTGGTCTTCGACGGTAGCAGATCGAAAGATGTGGGCTGAGATGAACATGAGTCCTACTGACCTCGGCGATGTCAGCGCGGATACCTATACCTATCTCATGAATGGCCAGGCACCCAACGGTAACTGGACTGGTATTTTCAAACCGGGTGAGAAACTCCGTCTGCGCTTTATCAACGGCTCCGCCATGAGCTATTTCGACGTCCGCATTCCTGGGTTGAAGATGACCGTGGTTGCCGCAGACGGTCAACATGTCAAGCCGGTGAGCGTCGACGAGTTTCGTATTGCGGTAGCTGAAACATATGACGTTATTGTGGAGACTGCTACTGATGAGGCTTACACCATCTTCGCTCAGTCTATGGATCGCACAGGTTACGCCAGCGGAACACTTGCAGTGCGTGACGGCCTAAAGGCACCGATACCTGCGATTGACCCACGTCCTATAGTAACTATGGATGACATGGGGATGGGCGGTATGGCTGGTATGGACCATGGC
>NZ_AOHM01000072.1:0-1112 GCF_000510895.2 Pseudomonas sp. FH1 | reverse complement strand
GGCGGTTGCAGGAGCTGAGTGCAACACGGTCATTGAATTGAAGCTGGAGCATCATGCCGCATAGTCATGGCCTTCTGCATCACCTCACCCATAACTTCGATGGGGCACTTGAAGTCGAAGCGCTTACGCGGTCGCATGTTCAGTTGCAGTGCAATAGCGTCGAGTTCTTCTTGGCTGTGTACCGACAAGTCCGTGCCCTTGGGCAGATACTGGCGGATCAGGCCATTTATGTTTTCGTTGCTGCCGCGTTGCCAAGGGCTATGCGGGTCGCAGAAGTAAATTGCCACCCCGGTCTGCTGGGTGATTTCAGCATGCCGCGCCATTTCTCGGCCCTGGTCGTAGGTCATGCTCTTGCGCATCGCCAGCGGCATGCCATTGAGCGCTGCACTGAAGCCTTCCATCGCCGAGGTCGCCGTCGCGTCGTTCATCTTTACCAGCATCAGGTAGCCACTGGTACGTTCCACCAGCGTGCCTACAGACGAGGCGTTGGCCTTGCCCTTGATCAGGTCGCCTTCCCAATGCCCTGGCATCAGCCGGTCTTCGATCTCCGGCGGGCGCACATGAATGCTGACCATCTCGGGGATCTGTCCTCGTCGATCCACGCCGCCAGAGCGCGGTCTGCGTGTCGCCTTGCTTTGGCGCAGGCAGATGATCAGCTCCTTGCGCAGCTCGCCGACCGGCAGGGCATAGATCGCGTTATAGATCGTCTCGCGACAGACGTAGGCATCTCTGAGATTGGGCATGTTCATGCTGCGCAGCTTGCCGGCAATTTGCTCGGGGGACAAACGCTCACGCAGCATATGGGCCACCAACTCGAAGCGCTCGCTACCCGGCAACAGCTTTCGCATCGGTCGACACACCTGGCGGCGGGCCTGCATCTGCTGCTGGGCCACACGGGCCGAGTAGCCGCCGCAGGCATCTCGATTGCGGCGCAGCTCCCGGCTGATGGTCGAAGGGGATCGGGTGATCAAGCAGGCAATCCTGCGCAGGCTGAAGCCTTGGGCATGACCGATTTGAATGGTGGCGCGCTCTTCAACGCTGAGTTCGGTATAAGACATAGGGCAGCACCGTACCGGAAAGGTCAGGTGTTGCACTCAGATTTTGCCGCCGCC
>NZ_AOHM01000071.1:0-2642 GCF_000510895.2 Pseudomonas sp. FH1 | reverse complement strand
TGCGGATTTCGGTGAACGTGACCGAGCGTTTCGCTAATACGTGACCGGTGCTTCCATCCCGGTTGCGCGGGTTCTGGATTGTAATCGCATCGGTCACGATGCGGTTTGTTCCTCGGATTTTTTCCGGCGCAGTGACTCGCCCTTCATCGTCAGCCGGTAGGCGTTGTGCACCAGGCGGTCGAGGATGGCGTCGGCCAGGGTCGGGTCATTGATCCAGCCATGCCAGTGTTCGAGGGGCAATTGGCTGGTCAGGATGGTGGAGCGGTTGCCGGCGCGGTCGTCGATCACTTCCAGCAGGTCATGCCGAGCCCCTTCCTCCAGCGGGGCCAGCGCCCAGTCGTCCAGCACCAGGACGTCGACCTTGGCCAGCTGTTGCAGGGTGCGGCCGAAGCTGCCGTCGCCGTGGGCGATACGCAGTTGTTCCAGCAGCCGTGGCGTGCGCAGATACAGGGTGGTGTAGCCCTGGCGGCAGGCTTGGTTACCCAGGGCGCAGGCCAGCCAAGTCTTGCCGGCGCCGGTCGGGCCGGTCAGCAGCAGGTTGTGTTGCTGGCGGATCCAGTCGCCGTTGGCCAGGCTGGCGATCAGGCGCTCGTCCAAGGCGCGACCCGGGCGGCGGTCGAGATCTTCCAGGCAGGCGTTGGCGTACTTGAGCTTGGCCTTCTTGCGCAGTCGCACCAGACGCTGGTTGTCACGCCAGGCCAGTTCGCGGTCGAGCAGCAGGCCGAGGCGTTCATCGAAGCTCAGGCTGTGGCTGGCCGGCAGCGTCCATTGTTCCTCCAGCGCGCGAGCCATGCCTTCCAGGCGTAGCTGGTGCAGTTGATTCAGGGTGTGTTGCGGCATCATCGAACAGCTCCTGTTGCGGGGGTTGGTAGTAGTCGGCGCCACGGACGTTTTCGTGGTGCTCGGGTAAGGCCGTTTCAGCCGCACGCTTGGGCAGCGGCTGCTGATCCAGGCCTTGCTGGAGCAGGTTGCGCACGCTGCGCCCGGTGAAGGCGCGCAGCTGGACGGCCCGTTCGGCGGCGGCTTCTAGCCGTGCATTGCCGTAGCGGCGGGCCAGCGAGAGCAGGCCAAGGCAGGCGCGGTAGCCCATCTCCGGGTGCGGCTTGTGGGTCAGCTGGTGATCGATCAGTTGGCGCGTGTAGGGGCCGATCCGCTCGCCCCAGTCGAGCAGGCGTTGCGGCGTCCATTCGCGATGCGCCTGGTGCGCCGCGGGCATGTGCTCGCGCTGGGTGCTGTAGGCGCCGCGACGGCCCAGCAGCACGTGGCTGGCCACCCGTCGGTTGCCATGCAGCACTTCCAGGGTGTGCGCCGTCAGCCGCACCTCGACGCTCTGCCGGGCCAGGGCGGAGGGCACGCTGTAGAAGCTGCCATTGACCTCGACGTGGTAGTCGATGCTGACCTTGCAGCGCTTGAAGGTGGCGACCTCGTAGGGATGCACCGGCAACGGTCGCAAGGCCGGACGATCCAGGCGCTCGAACCAGTCGCGCCGGCAGCCATCGAGCCGCTTGAACGGGCGCCGATTCAGATCCTCCAGCAGCTCGGCGATAGCCTGGTTAAGCGCATGCAGGCTGAAGAACTGCCGGTGGCGAAGCCGCGCCATGATCCAGCGCTCGACCACCTGCACCGCCACCTCGGCCTTGGCCTTGTCCTGGGGTTTGCGTGGCCGCGCCGGCAGCATCACGGTGTCGTAATGGCGGGCGCACTCCAGCGCCGCCCGGTTCAGGCCCGGCTCGTACCGATCCGGCAGCGCGACCAGGGCGCGCGGATTGTCCGGCACAACCATCTCCGGCACGCCGCCAAAGTAGGTCAGAGCCTGGCCCAGCGAGGTCAGCCAGTCCACCTGGGTTTCGCCTGGCGTCGCGCAGGCATAGGTGTAATTCGAGGCGCCCAGGGCGGCGACGAAGATGTGCGCCCGGCGCACTTCGCCGGTGGCCGGGTCGACCACCGGCAGCGTCGGCCCGGCATAGTCGATGAATAGCTTCTCGCCCGCACGGTGCAGCTGACGCATCGAACGTTTGAGCGTCTGGGCGTAGCGCCGATAGTGCTCGACGAACTGGGTGTAGCGGTAGGTCGGCTGGCTCGCATGCGCGGCGAGATATTCCTCCCACAGCAGTTGCAAGGTCACGCCCTTGCGCCGCAACTCGCGGTGGATGCTCAGCACATCGGGCAGCACTCGCTCACCGCGCGGCTTGTTCGTCGACGTAGGTGCAAACAAGGCGGCCGCCAGCGCGGCCTCGTCCATGGCCACCAGCGCCGGCCAGTCCAGCCCGGCCACCCGCGCCGCCGCGATGTACTTGCTAACCACGCCCTTGGACAGCTGCAAGGCACGGGCAATCTTCTCGTGGGACAAGCCGGCCTCAAACTTGAGGCGCAGACATTCTTTGATGTTTCGCATGGCTACTCGCGGCGCCGCCATCTTCCTCTCCCGAAATCGGTCGAGGATGGCGGCGCATCAGGTCATGCGCAACGAAGGGGAAGGCTTTCGCTAAGTCGTGACCGGCGATTTCGGTAAGCCGTGACCACCTGTTTCGGAACAGGCGGAAAATCGGTCACGTTGCTACCGAAATGAGCGGTCACGCGTTAGCGAAATGACCGGTCACGATCAACCGAAACGGCCGGTCACAGTGCTCCGAAATCCGCAG